>JBBPZK010000251.1:0-7627 GCA_038199155.1 Rubrobacterales bacterium
GGCGCAGCGCTATCACCGTCCTCACGCACGACCCGAAGTTCGACGTGCCGGTCCTCAAAGCAGCGCTGGCGACGCCCGCCGGGTACATCGGGGCGATGGGCAGTCGCCGGACTCACGACAATCGCACGGCGCGCTTGAAGGAAGAGGGCGTTACGGACGAGCAGTTGTCGCGCATCAGCAGCCCCATCGGCCTGGATATAGGGGCGCGCACGCCGGAAGAGACGGCAGTCGCGATCGCGGCAGAGATCATCGCGCTCCATACAGGTCATGACGGCGGACGGTTGTCGGAGCGGTCCGGTCCCATCCACGCAGCAGGGGCGCTGGCAAAGGAGAGCCGATGATAGACGATTCATCCGGTGTACGGGCGGTCGTGCTGGCGGCGGGGGCAGCGAGTCGTTTCGGGGGTGGCAAGTTGTTGGCCCATTTCGGCGATATGCCTCTTATAGAGCACACTCTTTCCGCATTGGAAGCGTCGCCGGTCGATGGGACGGTGGTAGTGGTCGGGGAAGACGAGGAAGAGTTGCGCGAGGTGTGCGAGCCATACGGTGTACGCATCGTCGAGAACCCGGATCGGGAACAGGGCCAATCCACCTCGGTGCGGGCCGGGCTCGGGGCGCTGAAGGTGGAGTCGTCCGGGCCGGAGACGCGGGCGGCGATCGTGCTGCTAGGAGACCAGCCGCTGGTGGGAGCCTCAGTAGTAGGGACGCTCGTCACGGCTTTCGAGGGTGGGGCGAAGGTGGCGGTGGCGACCTACGGCGGGGAGATGCGCAACCCGGTTCTCTTCTCGCGTGAAGTTTGGGATCTCCTGGAGGAGGAGTTGGAAGGAGACGTTGGGGCGAGGCCGTTCCTGTGGCGTCATCCAGAGTTGGTCACGACGGTACCGTGTGAGGACGTGGGGAACCCGGTGGACGTGGACACCAAGGAGGATCTGCATCTCTTGGAAGAGAAGATGCGCGAGGCGCGGGACGCGTATAAGATCTAGCAACGGCGAAGGGTAACGGTACGGAGATAGTTTTCATCAAAAGGAGGAGAGGGCGATGAAGATAAACAACGAGTTCACTGTAAACGCGCCGCTCGAGAAAGCGTGGGATGTAATCCTTGATCTCGAAAGGGTGGCGCCGTGTCTGCCGGGGGCTTCCATACAGGAGGCTGATGGGAACGAGTACAAGGGGACGATGAAGGTCAAGATCGGCCCGATCACCGCCACTTACAAGGGTACCGTCGAGTTTCAGGAGACGGATGAGCAGAACCGGCGGGCGGTCTTGCACGCGAAAGGCGGCGGCGGTCAGGGCAACGCTTCGGCGACGATCACCTCCACCATGGAGGAGCAAGACGGGCAGACCAAAGTCAACGTCGAGACCGACATGAAGCTCTCCGGCCGGGCGGCCCAGTTCGGGCGTGGCGGCATAGCCCAGGACGTGGCGACCAAGATGCTCAGCCAGTTCGCCGAGTGCCTGGAGCGGGAGATCTCCGACGACTCGGGAGCCGAATCGGCCGTTCAGGAAGCATCCCCGGCTGAGACAAACGGGTCATCTTCCGAAGGACAGCAGCAGGAGACGCCCACGATGCCCATCGGCGGGACCGGTTCTCTAGGCAACATAATCAGCAGCGATCCAGGCGCCGTTTCCACTACGGGTGGCTCCGTCGAGGGCGTCGTCATCGCCGGAGGGACCTCCACGGATGACGCAGCGGAGACGCCGACTGAAACCGAACAGCCAGCCGCGCGGCAACAGTCGTCGGGGGGTGGGCCTCGCGGGGCCGAAGAGCCGGAAGCCTTCGATCTCGGGGCCGCGAGTCAGGGGGCGGTCCTCAAGCGGGTGGCGCCGGTCGCGGCCGGAGCCGGGTTGCTGGCGGTGGTGATCTGGCTGCTCTTCAGGAGGCGCCGGGAAAACGCCTGAACCGCCGATCCTCAAAGACTTCCCTGATTCTTTCGAGACGCGCAGGCTCTTCATCCGCTCGCCTCTGCCCGGCGACGGCCCCGAATTCCACGCTGCCGTAACCGAGTCCATCGAGGAACTGCGGCCCTGGATGCCGTGGGCCGAAAACCACCGGACGATACAGGACTCCGAGGAGAGCGTGCGTCGGGCGCGGGTACGCTTTCTGGAGAGGTCCGACCTGATGCTCCTGCTTTTCCTGAAGGGAACGGGTACGCTCGTGGGCTCCAGCGGCCTGCACCGGATGGACTGGACGGTTCCGAAGTTCGAGATCGGCTACTGGTGCAGGAGCCGGTTCACGGGAAAGGGCTACATCACGGAGGCGGTATGTGGTATATCCGCCTTCGCCTTCGAAGCCTTAGACGCCCGGCGGCTGGAGATCCGGTGCGACTCCCAAAACCATCGCAGCGTAACGGTGGCGGAGCAGAGCAGCTTCACGCCCGAAGGCAAGCTCCGCAACGACGCACGCGCCCCGGATGGAAGCATGAGAGACACCCTGATCTTCTCATCCGTTTCAGAAGATGGGACCTCTTGAAAACGGAGATCCTCGTCCCGGCAAAGCGGTAGTTGTTGTTTACGTCTGACGCTGCTCCCAGTCGGCTCTGGTCAGCGCGTACTCGACTTCTCCGTACTCCGCTCCTTCTATGTGCTCCGGCCATTTTTGGTGGAACGTGCGTACCAGCTTCAGGCCGGCCTTCTCCATCACGCGCCGGGAGGCGGTGTTGACCGCCATCGTTTCGGCGAACACGCGGCGCACTCCGAGTTCGGTGAAGCCTTTGTGGATCAGGGCTTGTGATCCTTCGGTTGCGTAGCCTTTGCCCCAGCCCGACCTCCTTAGCCGGTAGCCAAGCTCGACCTCGTCTGTGCTACCGTCTTCCGGCGGCCGGAACTCGAACCATCCCAGGAATTCCCCGCTTGACTTCTCGATGGCGGCCCAGAAACCGAAGCCGTCGGAACGCTCGTGGTAGCAGAGGAAGCGGGGCAGGGTTTCGTCTCGTATCGCGTCGCGAGTCGTCATTCTGCCGCCGGTGAGGTAGCGCATGACCTCCGGGTCGTTGCCGAGTTCGAACAGGTCGTCTACGTCATCAGTGGTGAACCGGCGCAGCGCCAGGCGTTCGGTTTCCAGGAAGACTAGCATCGTCAGGGCCAGACCCGCAGGACGCCGTCGGAACGTCCGGCGGCAATTGAGGCGTGGCCTTTTTGGTCGGTGGCGGAGGCGAGGTTGGTCGAGATCTCGCCGCCCGCCGGCAGGGTCCAGGCCACCCGCGCTCCGTCTTTCTCGTGACGGATGGCGGCGAGGGTCGTGTAGTCTTCGTTCGGGACCAGAAGCTCCCAGCGTCCGTCGTCGTCGAGGTCTCCGGCCCGTACCGTGTCCATGTTGCGGGTGTAGATGCGGTGGGAAGTGTAGCCGGGAATGGAGGCGGAGATTTTTAGCTCTTTGGATGCTCTGTTCATGCTATAGAACTCGATCCGTCCCCCGATGTGCGGCGTGCGGGTGGCGGCGATTTCGGTCTCTCCGTTTGGCCCGAAGGGACCGGCGGCCGTCACGTGCCGCCACTTGAATTTCTCTCCGATAAACAGCCCCGCCGCCACCAGCTTCCCGTCTGGCCCGTATACCGAGACCCGCGCACCCTTTTCTGGGGAGGTCTCGGTGATCGCCAGTAGGTCCCCCGCGAAGCCCGGCATCCCGAACCACAGCGGCGCGTTCGACTCGAAGATCCCACCGGATTCTGGAAGGACACGCCCGGAGACCGCGAATTTCTTTCCATCGGACTTTAGCAGCGACGTCTCACGTGCTTCCAACTCGTCTCCTATGGCGCCGTGCGGGTAACTGCCGGTCGGATCCGAAAGCGCCGCCAACACGCCGCTCTCGCTCCGCACGATGCGCGTGTCCGGCAGAGCCTCGACCGGCAAGCTCTCGACTTTGCCGGAGCCTTTCTCGACGAACATCCCGCCGCCTTCCCTCACGCCGACCAGGGCGTCCTTTTTGTCCAGCGAGGCGGGCGCCGGGTTGGTTGATTTAGAGGTCTGTACGCTGCGGGCTGTGACCAGTTTCAGGGAGTCGCCTCTGGCCTCCACGAGCGGCGGTTCTCCGGGTGGGAGCCGGTCGGGGGTTATGGGATATGGAGCCAGGCCTTTTTCGTCCAGCTTGTATGCTTTGACGCGCCCGTCCGCGAGGGTGGCGACCCAGGCGGTGCTCTCGCCGAGCGGCACGCCGACTACCCAGGTGGGAGCGCCCCCGAGCCGGACATCCACCGGACGCCGCGGCAGGTCTCCAACACCGGCCACGACCCGGTTTCCCGAAGCCTGACCGTAAGTGTAGCCGTAGGACGGTGCCGGCCTTTGGAGGGCTGCCGCGCCGGTTGTTTCCCGTCCAGACTTTCCGGTTGTCCCTGCGCCTACGGCTGTTTCGATCGTCCGCTGTACGATGCGCTGAGTTGTTGCCGTGGAAGAGGAGTCTGTCGCCGCAGACGGGGATGAGGCTGTGGCCGTGGACGACTCCTTCGCGCTCTCGGCGCATCCGGTGAGGGAGATAGCCAGCGCTACAACTAGCGTCGTGAAGAGATGTCGGAGGCTAGGTCCGGGCATCGGTCAGGAGTTTTTCGAGAGGGAGGTTTTACCATCGGCGTTGCGGGCGGTGACGAAGAGGAGGTCGGAGAGGCGGTTGACCACCCGGACGGCGTAGGGATGCTCTTCGGCGTATCCGGCGGCTACGAGGCTTCGTTCGGCGCGGCGGGTGACGGAGCGGGCGACATCGAGTAGCGCCCCGAGGCGGCTCTCGCCGGGGATCACGAACTCTTTTGGAATCTCCGTGCGTCTCTTCCACTCTGCCAGGGTGCTGTCCATGAAGTCCAGGTCTTTAGAGCCGACGAAGTTCTCTTCTTTCGGCATCGCCACGTCGCCCATAATTCTGTACAGGAGCCGCTGCAATTCCATTAATAAACCGCCGAGGTCTCCGCCGGACTGGTTAGCTCCGGCTTCGGCGCGGGCGAGCCCGAGGAAGGAGCTCGCTTCGTCTATGTCGCCTAGTATGGTTATGCGGGGGTCGTCCTTCCGCAGTCGCCCCGACCCGAGCAGGGCGGTGGTACCGTCGTCGCCGCGACCGGTCGAGACCGGCGGGTTGCTCTCGCTCACTGGTGACTCCTCTTTTAGCTGGCATGGATAAGAAGTATATGTTTCGGGCGCGCCAACGTGGAACCCGGCGTCGCGCAAGGTCCGAGAATACAGGCGCCGGAATGTGGAAGCATGGTTAGGTAGAATCTCTCCAATGAGGGAGGATGGCACGACGGTCGAAGTAAGGCTACTGGAACGTGATGAGTGCCGCGAGGCGGCCATACTCCAGATGCGGGAGTTGCCTCGTGAGTTCCTGAGCCGTCTGGGGGAGGGTTTTCTCTCCCGTTACTACCAGGCTTTCCTGGAGAGCCCCTACGCTACGGCGCTCGTCGTCACGGACCCCGGCACCGGCGAGCTGGATGGGGTGTTTATCGCGACCTTCGATACTGGCGCCCACTACTCGTACCTCGTACGCCGCTACGGCTTTGTCTTGACCGGGCAGATCGCACTTCACGTTCTCCGGCGTCCGGCGCTCGCCCTGGAGTTTATCCGGACGCGCTCGGCGCGCTACGCCCGCGGGATACTCCGCTCCCTGATCTACAAGAGAAAGGCGTCGGGCAAGGGAACAGACAAAGTTGGTTTCCCGACGTACATCGCGGTTCGTAGCGACCGCCACGGGCGCGGTACGGGCGCGGCTTTGTTCGAGGCTTACGAGCAGCGGGCGCGCAAGGTCGGCCTCGACCGCCTGGAACTCGTGACACGCTGCGGGGGAGCGGGCGCCGGTCCTTTCTTCGACAGGCTGGGCTACAAACACGCGGGCGAGCGCGTCAGCCGCAGCGGCGAACGTTACGCTCTTTACACGAAGTCCCTCTAAAATTTCTCACGAGCCGCGACGGCCGGGTGCGGCGTGGGTTAGAATCTGCCGGCTATGAATCTTCGGATCAGTTTTCCTCTAAGCGCCGACGGTCTCCTCGGGCGGGCGTCCGCCGTGGCGGGCAGCCATCCGAGCTACCGGGTCGACGGGAGAAATGGCTCGTCCAGGGTCGCGGTTGACCTGGACCTCCCGACCGACTGGCGTCCTCTGGACGACTTCTCCCGGCTGTTGCGGGGAGAACGGGCCGCCGAGTACGAGGCTGAAGGGAAGGTTGTTCCGGCGGAGGAGCTATTCGAGGGCTTGAGGTGCTTTCTTAGGAAGCAGCGCTCCGGGACTTCGGCCAGGGATTGGTGCACGCCGCGTTCGCTCGAGAATAAGCAACTCTTTCCGTGCCGCCAGGTCCGGGTATACGACAACGACCATCTCACTAGAAGCTCCTGGTACGCCTCGGGACGGATGGGTGAGGACGGCGTTTTCGGGGTGGACAAAGATGAGATCACCGACCGCGTACTCTCGGACCTCGGGTCTTGCGCGCGATGTCCGATCCTCGACCTGGACGCGACCGCCGAGATAGTCGCGCGTCTCCCGGAGAAGATAGACCCCGGCCGCGACGAGAACTGGCGCTACAGAGAGAACGGCCCGCTCGCGGAGTGGACCGTGAGCAAGACCCAAAACGCCGACGCCCCGGAGAAGAAACCTCTCCCGGACAAGCGCGAAGGACTAATAGAGCGGCTGACGAGGAATGTCCGGAACGGGAGCGCGGGTGTGGCGGTGACCGGCGGAACCACGGGGACCCGCAACGTCCCGGAGACCCGCTACGAGGATGTCGGCGGGATGCGCGAGACGATAGCGCTCGTCAGGGAAGCGGTTGAGTTGCCGATCACGCACCCGGAGATCTTCGACCGCCTGAGCATCCGGCCTCACAAGGGAATCCTGTTCTACGGGCCGCCTGGAACCGGAAAGACGCTGCTGGCGCGGGCCGTCGCCCGTGAGTGCGGCGCCCACTTTATAGCGGTCTCCGGGCCGGAGGTGCTGGACAAGTATTGGGGACAGAGCGAGGCCCGTTTGAGAGGTCTCTTCACGGAAGCGCGGGCCAAGTCGCCGGCCATCATCCTCTTCGACGAGATAGACTCCTTCGCCTCCTCGCGCGACACGATGAGCGAAAGCTTCGAGGCGACGCTCGTCTCCCAGCTACTCTCGCTGATGGACGGTTTGAACGACCTCGGTAAAGTGTGCGTCATCGCGACCACCAACCGGCCGTCGGCGCTCGACCCGGCCTTGAGGCGGCCCGGCCGCTTCGACCACGAGATCGAGATAGGGTTGCCGGACGCCGAGGCGCGGTTGCACATATTGAAAATCCACGCCAAAGGCATGCCGACCGCCCCAAACCTGGAACTAGACCAGATCGCCGCCTCGACCCGCGATTACTCCGGCGCCGACCTCGAAGCCCTCTGCCGCGAGGCGGCCCTCGTCTGCATGCGCCGCTCCTTGAACTTCGGAGACCTCGAACGCAGGATAACCTCCCATCAGCTAGACGCGCTCTCCGTCACCTTCTACGACTTCCGGGCCGCCATGAAGCGCGTAGGCCCGAGCATCCGACGCTAAATATCTCTCGTATCCCGTAAATACCTCGTCCGGCGGTGATCCCCAAACATCCGGATGCCGTACAATAAATAGATTGGCAGACGCGCGGTGATACTCTATGCGCCATCCGGGAAGTGTAACCAGGCGTCCTGCGGGGGTTGTCATATCTGGTAGATGAGAA
>JBBPZK010000252.1:0-8178 GCA_038199155.1 Rubrobacterales bacterium
ATGATCCAGTGGTTCTCGTCGGGGAAGTAGAGGAACTTCGCCTCGACGCCGTTTCGTTTGAGGTCCGTCCAGAGCCGTAGCCCCTCGCCGATGGCGACCCGGTAGTCTAGTTCGCCGTGGATGACGAGCATGGGCGTCTTTATGTTGGTGACGTGCCGGCGGGGGCTGTTTTCGCGGTATCGGGAACCGTCCCGGTATGGGTCGCCGAACTCTCGCTCCCACCACCACCCGAGGTCGGTCTCGCCGTGGAAGGAGTCGAGGTCCCAGACGCTGGCGTGAGTGACGATGGCGTCGAAGCGGTCGGTGTGGCCGGAGATCCAATTGGACATGTAGCCGCCGAAGGAACCGCCCATCGCGACGGTATGCTCCGCGTCTATGTCTTCCCGATCTACCACCTCGTCCACGACCCGCATCAGGTCGTCGTAGACTACCTCGCCCCACTTGCCCCAGCCGCGCCGGATGGTCTCCATCCCGTAGCCGGTACTGAGTGCCGGGTCGGGCAGCAACACCGCCCATCTCTCTTCGATAAAGACGTGGGGGTTCCAACGCCAATGCCAGCCGGACCAGGTAGAGAGCGGACCTCCGTGGATAAAGGTTGCCAGCGGCGCCGGCTCTTCGGGTGACGCGCCGGGAGGAAGGATCAGCCACGAGCGTATACGTGATCCATCCGCCGCCGTAGTCATAATGCGTTCTATTCGCGCGTCCAACTCCAGGTCGGCCAACTCCGCGAAGTTCCGCAGACGGCGCGGCTCCGCCTCAACGCTGCCCGCATCCAGCTCGACGGGATGGGGCGGTTCCGCCACGGTGGAGCGCAAGGCGTAGAGAGTGTGTCCGTCGTGAGAGAGGCAGAGGTCGCTGTAGACGCCTTCCGAGGTCAGGCGGGTCACGGCCCTTGTTTCCAGGTCCACGCGGAAGACCGGCGCGTGGCCGTCTTCGTCGGTGGTAAAGAATACGGCGTCGGAATCGTGGCCCCAGAGTGGGCCTCCGGGCCAGCGGTCGAAGCCTGCTAGCAGATCTCTCCCCTCTCCGGTTGTGAGGTCCACGAGCCACAGCGTCATGTCCGCCGGGTCGTCTGGCGTCGAGAGCCCCCATCGGACCGCGACGGCGTGGCGGCCGTCTGGGCTGCACGCGGGACTCGAGTACGAGGCTTCGTCACCGGCCAGCACTCGCGTTTCGCCGGAAGCAGTGTCTATGGAGATCAACTCCTCGAACCGCTCTCGCTGCTCCCTTTCCTCGCGCAGGCGGGTGGCGACCACCGTCGAGCCATCGGGGGTAACATCGAAGGACGAGAAATCGAGGGAGCCGCCCGGTGATGGTGTCAGGTCTTCTCCGGCTCCCGCTGGAGCGTCGTCTCCGGGAAGCTGTACGAGGCGCAGGTGGCGCTCGCGCGGCCCGAGGTAGTGGTCCCAGAAGCGGAACGGGTACTCTTCGAAGAGTTGCGCCCCGACCCCGGTTTCCTTGCGGGCCTTCTCGCGCCCGGCATCTTTCTCCTCGTTCTCTGAACCTGGATACGAGCCCGTACCGACAACTAAATTCCCTGAGTCGCGGGCAACGGCGAAGCTGTCCACGCCGCCGGGCGTAGAGACGAGGGGCTGGGCCTCACCCGACCCGGAAGGAAGTCGCCAGAGGGCGGTCTTGCCGTTGTTGTTGGAATCTGCTTCGGTTGATGGGTCAGGGCGTGAGGAGAGAAAGAGGAGCGAGCCGTCGGGGGCGAAGGTGGTCCCGGACTCGCCGGATGCGGAACGGGTTAGACGGCGGGGAGGCTCGCCGCCCGTCGGGTCCAACTCGTGGAGGGCGGAGACTAGTTTTTTGCCTTTCGCGTCCGGGCGGGCTGCGGAGACTATCAGTCGTGTTCCATCCGGCGAGAGCGCCAGGCCGGAGAGGCGTGGTAGACGGAGCAGGTCATCGACGGTGAAAGATCTCTTGTTAGTCATGGGAGCATCTTAGACCACGAGGATTGCGGATGCTTTTGATCTAAGATAGTGCTTCCGAGACCGCCGCCAGGATATCCTTCTCGTCGGCGAGTCGACCGACTCCCGGAGCTTCCTCCGTGGAGGCCATGCGACCCTCCGCAGGCTCTATAAAGTGGTGTCCCCAACTCTTCAAGGTTTCGACGTTGCGCCTGGTGGCCGGGTTGGACCACATCTCCGGGTTCATGGCCGGAGCCCAGAGTACCTTTTTCGCACCGGCCAGGATGACAGCCGAGCGCAGGTCGTCGCCGAGGCCGCGGGCGACGCGCGCCATCGTATCGGCTGTTGCGGGGGCGACCAGTACCAGGTCCGTCCATCGGGCGAGGTTTACGTGTTCTATCCGCCCGGACTCTTCCCACCAGGATTTCTCGGTGTGGATGCGGTCTCCGGTGGCGACGGCCAGGGTCTCCTCCGGGATGAAGCGGAAGGCTGCGTCGGTTGCTATTGTCGATACTTCATGGTTCGCCTCTCTGAGGCGCCGGATCACACCGGGCGCCTTGTAGGCGGCGATCCCACCAGTCACCCCGACGACTATCTTTCCTGAAACAGACACGCCGGTAGTATATCCGAGGCCCGAAGAGAGACCCGGACCGGCGCATTGGAGGGGGAAGAAGGTAACGCGCCGACCCGGTCTGAACTACTAATACGAGGAGATCGGCCCCCGGTTTCACGATCCGGGGAAATTTCCGGGATTCGGCGCGATCTCCCTGGAACTATCAGCCTGGTTAGTCTAGTGTACGTCCGGTCGGAAAAATAGGCGTGTGAAACATGCGCGCAAAACGTACACGAGGAGAGAGTGAATCTTGAGCATATGGCAGGCGTTCTGGCTGGCGTTGTTGCAAGGCGCGACCGAGATATTTCCGGTCTCAAGCCTGGGGCATGGTGTGATCCTCCCGAAGCTCCTCGGGTGGGACATAAACCAGGATAGCCCAACCTTCCTACCCTTCTTCGTCGTCTTGCACCTCGGCACGGCCGCCGCCCTCTTTATCTTCTTCCGACGGGAGTGGGTAGGAGTGATAGGCGGATTCTTCCGCTCCTTGAGGACCAGAAGCGTCAGGGAGGACCCGGACGGCAGGCTGGCCTGGCTTTTGATAGCGGGAACCATCCCTGCGGGTATCGTCGGCCTGATCTTCCAAAAGGAACTCTCAGCCAACTTCGCCCGACCTCTTGTCGCCGCGTCTTTCCTGATCTTCAATGGAATCTTTTTGCTGCTCGGGGAGAGGTTGAGGCGACGGAGGAGGAAGCAGGGGGAGGATGAACTCTCTTTCTTGCAGGCGATACTGGTCGGGACTTCGCAGGTATTGGCCCTGATACCGGGGATCTCGCGTTCGGGGATCACAGTGGTCGGTGGGATGGCCTCCGGACTCAGTGCTGAGATGGCTGGCCGGTTCGCGTTTCTATTGGCTACCCCGATCATCCTGGCGGCCGGAGTGTTGGAAGTGCCGAAGCTGATCCACTACGGGACAGCCCATACGCTCGGCATAGCAGTCTTCGGTGGTGTCATCGCCGGGATAGCGGCTTATATTTCGACATCCCTGTTGATGCTGCTGTTCAGAAGGCGGGAGATAGAGACGCTCGGACCATTTGGCTACTACTGCATAGGGGCAGGGGTCGTCTCTATAATCTTGCTGTTGTTCGTGCGCTGAAGGGTTTCCGGCAGATTCGCTAGAGGCGGGTTTTACTCTCGACGTAGCCGTCGATAAGGGCTCGCGCGATGCTCAACTTTGGTGGGAGATCCGGCAGAACTTCTACGTGGAACCAGCCGGCGTCTTCTATCTCTTCGGGCTCGAAACGAAGCTCTCCGCCCGCGTATTCAGCGGTGAATCCTATCATCAGGGAGTCAGGGAACGGCCAGGGCTGGCTGCCGAAGTACTTGGGGTTTTGGATCTCCAGCCCGACCTCTTCCTCCACCTCTCGCGCCACGGTCTGCTCTACCGATTCGCCCGGCTCGACGAAGCCAGCGAGGGTACTGTACATCCCCGGTGGAAAGTGTGGAGAACGGGCCAGCAATATTTCGTCTCCCCGCGTTATCAGCATGATCGCCGCCGGACTCAACCTCGGATAGTAGACCATGCCGCAGTTCGGACACTCTTTGGATAGCTCGGTCGGCCCCGGTCCGGTCCTGGTTCCGCACCGTCCGCAGAATCGGTGGTTTCGGTTCCAGCCGACGATCTGCTTCGCCCTTCCGGCCACCGCGAAAAGCCCCTCGCCAATATCCCCGAGCATGCCCCGCAAGTCCCGAAAAGCCATCCCCTCCGGCGCTTCCGCTTCCCGCCCGACATCCGCCGCGAAACATCGGCTGCCGTTCAAATCACCGGTCTCCATGACGAATGAAGCTGTGAGCCCGAGCGCTTCCGGCTTCTCGGTTGGTGAGTCTATGCCGCTGTCGCCCTCGTCTTTCACCAGCATCCGGTCGCCGCTGAAGATGAACCACAAGTCTGTTTTATCCAAACGTACCTCCTGAGAAGAGTATAGTCGGCGCCCTCCGTCACTGTGTTGCGGGAAGCTGGCATAAGGTGTTAGATGGGATCATATAGAGAAAGCTATTTTGGGGAGTCGTTTTGGAGTATCGGCAGTTTGGAAGGACGGGCGTAAAGGTCAGCGAACTGTGCCTGGGGTGCATGATGTTCGGTGGCCGCACGGAGGAGGAGGACTCTTTCGAGATCATAGACCGGGCCATAGAGGCGGGCATCAACTTCCTTGATACGGCCAACGTCTACAGCCGGGGCCGCAGTGAAGAGGTGGTCGGCCGGGCGCTCAAGCGAAACGGTCGGCGGGGCCAGATCGTGCTCGCCACCAAGGTCCACGGCACGATGAACGACGAGGACCCGAACGCGGGCGGAAACCATCGCCGGCACATAATCGAGCAGTGCGAAGCTTCCCTCATGCGCCTCCAGACCGACTACGTAGACTTGTACCAGATCCACCGTCCCGACTCCCTGATACCTATAGACGAAACCCTCGGTGCACTGGACGACCTGGTCCGGGCCGGCAAGGTCCGCTACACCGGAACGAGCACCTACGCCGCTTGGCAACTCGTGGAATCACTCTGGGCCGCAAAGGAACTCCGGCTGAACCGCTTCGTCAGCGAGCAGCCGCCGTACCACCTGCTGGACAGACGCATCGAGCGGGAGCTTGTCCCCTTCGCCCAGACATACGGCACGGCCCTCATCCCCTGGTCTCCTCTTGCCGGAGGCTTCCTGACCGGAAAGTATAGCCGCGGCGAAAATTCCCCCGAAGACTCTCGCTACGGCCTCGAACCACGCAGACTCGGCCGCAACCACTTCACCGACGAGGCGTTCGACGTGCTCGAAATGGTCGAAGAATTAGCGAAGGAGAAGGACTGCACGCCGGGACAGTTGGCGCTCGCGTGGTGCAAGGACCGTCCCGCCGTCACGAGCCCCATCATCGGGCCGCGCACCATGGGGCAACTGGAGGATAACCTCGGGGCGACGGAAGTCTTCTTCAGCGAGCAAGACAACGAGCGCCTGGACCAGGTAGCTCCACCCGGACGGGCCACGGTCCCCTACTACGAGGCGGACTTCGGGCCGCACCGCTTCCGCTGGTAGATTTGCTAGCCGGCGCTTTAGAGGGACAGATCCCAGTTCTGCCCGACTAAGTCTTTGCCGAAGCTGTGGCGCTCTTCTTCCTTAGGGAGATTAATCCGCAAGGACCCGGAAAAGAAGATTTCCGCCCCACACAGGTCTTGTAGGCCGTTAAGATAAGGGTCATGGAAAAGACGCTGAAAGACAAGGTCGCCATCGTGACCGGGGCTTCGAGCGGCATCGGGGAGGCGACGGCGAGAGAGTTGGCCGCGCGCGGTGCGGCGGTGGCGCTCGTCGCCCGCTCGGAGGAGAAGCTCGCGGCGCTGGAGCGGACTATCTCCGCCTCTGGTGGAAGGGTTGTCTCTGTTCCGGCCGGCGTTTCGGATGAGGAGGCCGTCCGTGAGATGTTGGGGCGTGTGGTTGGAGAGTTCGGGGCTCTGGACGTTCTGGTCAACAACGCCGGGCTGGGGCTCTCCGGGCGGGTGGCGGAGCTGCGGGCAGAGGACCTGCGTTACCTCTTCGAGGTCAACCTGATCGGCCCTCTCAACTGCATCCAGGCTGCGCTTCCACACATGAAATCCGGTGGGCGGATCATCAACGTCTCCTCCGTCGTCGGCAAACTTGCCATCCCGAAAGTTGGCGGCTACTGCGCCACCAAATCAGCCCTGAACGCCCTCTCCGACTCTTTGAGAGTCGAGATCTCCGGCAGAGGAATCACCGTCACGAGCGTGTACCCCGGCACGACCCGGACCCCGTTCCGTGAGAACTCCCGCCGCACGAAAGACGAGAAGCGCGGCTGGCGACCCGGCGGCGTAACGCCCGAGAAAGTGGCCGCGAAAGTCTCCGACGCCGCCGAGAAGGGTGGCCGCGACGTGTACGTGACCACATCCGACAGGCTCTTCGTCGCGGGGACCGCGCTCCTGCCGGGCCTCACCGACCGCGTTCTCTCGTTCTGGGCGAAGGACTAGCCGGCGCTTGGCTTTCAGGGAAAGCGCGCTTACCAGGCTCCGTCGCTACCGGGAGGAGGCGGATCTCTCACTAAACCTTGCTCAAGAAGCAGAGGATGCTACCCGAACATTCGCCGGACGTCTGTTCTCCGGGTTCGAATACACGGCGGCGCTCGGGCGCGAAGCGGGGTTTGAGATCGGGGTGGAGAATACGGACGAGATACTCACCCTTCGGGCCGTCGCCGGTCCCGGCGCTGAGTCGTGGGTGTCTTTTGGGGTCGTGTCGGACGCTGCGGCGGAGACCGACGAGGACTTGATGCACGAGGGCTTGAGTGGCTACAACCTCGACCCGTCTGGCTACTCGGGACGCATCATCGGCTTCTCGGATGCCGCCGGGGAAGAAGCCTGCCAGACCTTCGCCGTCTACCGGGACGGAGTCTGGAAGACGAAAGGGCTCTTCGTCTCCCGAGCGCGCGGGAAAGTGGACGACCCCGACGAAGTAATAAACGGCTTCTGTCTCAGGATACTCGGACGCCTAATAGACCTCGCCGCTACCACCGGAGGCGCAGGAAAGCGCTGGTCGGGAGACCATTACACGCTACAAGACCTCACGAAGAAGCGGCCGTTTCCAACGGAGCCACGCTTCCCCCGTTAGCCACTGCCGGCTCTGAACTCTTCCACCGGGTTGACTGCGTAGCCGCGAGGAGTAGGGGAGAGTAGGTTGTGGCTGACGAGGTCTCTCAGGGTGGCGGCTATCTCGGCGTCCGGGGAGGTTTTCAGGGCGTCCCGGAGGTCGTGGTGGTTGATCTCCCCGCGTCTCAGGCAGGAGCAGAGGGTTGTGTAGAGGACGCGGGCTGCTGGAGAAATTGGAAGCGACCAGACCTCCGGCTCGTACCAGAACTCGCCTATGCCGACGGCGTTCTCCGGGCGGGAAGGGCGCGCGTCGCGCAGAGGGATCACCTCCGGCAGTTCGTCCTTCACTAGAGGACGGTGCGCACCGTCTCCCCGACGGACGGGGTGTGTAGCTTATGGTTCGGGGCGAGCTGGTAGGCAAGGTCGCTGATCCTGCGTTTAGAGCCGTGGATCAGGATGATCTGACGCGGCGTGAGCTTGCCGGCGATGTCGAGCAGGTCTCCTTGGGTGCAGTGGGCGGCGAAGTTTACCCGCTCGACCCGCCACTCTTCCTCTTCTCCTTCGACCCGGTTCGTGCTGTACGAGGCGGCGGCGTTGGATGGGAGGATCACGGCGTTCTTCTCGCTCTTTTCGAGCCGCTTGCGGTAGAAAGCCGATGCTCCGCCCTGCATCGTGACCGGCGAGGCGATGATGGCGCACGGGCTCGTCAGTATACGCTCTCGGGCGCTGTCATCGTTTGCGACCGCCCGGATGTTGCCGGAGGAGAAAAGCTCTTTCGGATCGGTCTGCTGGAGGTACGGCTTCATGTAGCCGAGTTGCTCGGCGTAGAGTCTCTCGGAGGTCGTTACCACCGAGCCGTCCACGTAGATAAACACGTCCCGGTCGAGGCCGTACTCCTTGCCGAAGTGCTTTAGCCCGAGGATGATCTCCTGCGCCTGGCCGAGGGCGTAGGTCGGTATTAGGACCGTCCCGTCCCGCGTGAGCGTGGTGTCGTTTATGGCTTCAACCATAGTTCGGATAGACTCCGAAAGGGGCTGGGGCTTCTGGTCGGCGAGCGTGGCTTCCATGATCAGGAGGTCTATG
>JBBPZK010000253.1:0-17119 GCA_038199155.1 Rubrobacterales bacterium
ACCTCGTCTATGCCGGCCCGCAACCCATCCATTTCGTCCGGCCCGCCGTCCTTAGCGAGCACGACGAACCCGACCTTCCCAAACACCGCTGAGAGCCGGCACTTCCAAAACGAACAACACGATACGACCTCCGAGTCGAGAGTTTTTCAAACCCTAGTATAGGAGGAACGAATCTCCACGCCCTACGCGGCCACGTTCCTCCCGCATAAATCGCCGGACGTCCAGGCAACCCTTCAAAGCTGACTCTATCGGGGATCTGCTCACAAAGTCCAACGTATCAAGAATGCACGCCCAATGTCAAAGATCCGGCGCTCCTTAAGAGACGAGCAGGGCTACTACGACGATGGCTGCGAGGGCGAAGCGATAGTAGGCGAAGGCGCGCAGGCTGTGGTCGGCGACGTAGGAGATGAAGAATTTGATCGCCAGGTACCCGACGACCGCCGAGCAGACGAAACCAACCCCGAACAGAAACAAGTCCTGGCCGCCCACACCCTCGCCGACGACTTTGACCGCCTCCAAAAGGCCCGCCCCGGCGATTACCGGAACGCTCATCAGGAAAGAGAAGCGAGCCGCCTCTTCTCTCCGCAACCCGAGAAAAAGACCGAGCGTGATCGTGGCCCCCGAGCGCGACACGCCCGGAATCAGGGCCGCCGCCTGGGCGAGACCTATGCCTAAAGCCCCGCCGAAACCGAGCTTTGAGGCGAACCGGCTCTTGCGCCCGACGGCCTCCGCCACGATAAACAGCACGCCGACCAACGCCAGGCCAAAAGCAACGATCAAGGGAGAACGGGCCGCCGTCGAGAAGAACTCCTCCAGAAAGTACCCGATAAAGACGGCAGGAACCGTAGAGGCGAGGATCAGGTACGCGAGCCTTTGGTCGGGGTCGCTGAGGTCTCTGTCTACGAACGACCGCAGAAAAGCCCGTGCCATCCTCAGCAATTCCCACCAGAAGAAAGCGACCACCGCGAGCAGCGTACCGAGGTGGAGCGCCACGTCGAAAGAGAGTCCGAAGCGGCTCTGGTCCAGGCCGAGGAAATACTGAGCGAGCAGAAGATGCCCGGAACTCGATACCGGCAGGAACTCGGTGATCCCCTGAATTGCGCCCAGGAGGATTGCTTCCAGCAAATAGAGCACGCGCTCCTACCTCTCTCCCACACTCGCCGACTCGTGCCGGAGCAATACTACAGGTTACGGGCGGCTGAGTTCGGCGAGCGCCCTCTGGTTCTTGAGGGTGATACGTCCGGCCTCCACCTCGATCACGTCACGGTTGCGCATGTCGTTCAGGACTTTCGTGACCGATTCACGGGTCGAGGCGACCATCGCCGCCAGGTCTTGGTGGGTCAGCCGCAAGTCTATGACTACCTCTCCGCCACCGTCCTTCTCGCCGAACTTGCGGGCGAGTATCGGCAGGAGGTTCGCCAGCCGCACCTCGGTCTCGCGCGGCAACAGGCACTTGACCAACTCCTCGTACTGAACCAGCCGCAACTCCAGGAGCGTCATGATCTTAAACGCCACCCGCGGCTCTCGACGCACCGCCCGCTCGACGAAGATCTTCGGGACCTTCGTCACCTGGCAATCCGTGACGGCCTCGGCGTAGGCCAACTGCTTCGTCTCCCCGGCAAACGCGATGTGTCCGAAGATGTCCCACGGCCTCAGGAGCCTCAACGTAGCTTCCTTGCTCCCCGAATAGGCCCGGAAGAGCTTCACGACACCCGAGACGAGGATATAGATGGCGTCACCGTACTCACCTTCCCGGTAGACGGCGTCGCCCGGCTTGTAGTATCGGTCGGCGGAGGCTATGCCCATGCTGTCCAGCAGGTTTAAGAGGCCCCGGCATTCTTGCTCTTGCAGATCTCTATATTCGGATATAAACGGGTCGGTTTCCAACCCGGCTCCCTCCTGTTTAGCCTGACTCGCGCCGGATCCCAGTTTGCCTTCTACCGTTCGCACGCGAAACCGCGCGGGACGATAGACAACGTAGTTCATTGTACAACAGGAACCGGAGCGGCGGTTAGGGAAGCTGTCAAGGACGCGCGTCGGCGGGTAGAGTAGAATAGGCTCGCAGTCGAGTTTAGGAGAGGAGTGGAGTTGCGCGAGCGTCTAGCATTCGGGATTTTGATCGGCATAATGATTTTACTCTTCGCCTTCGTGTTCGCCGTTCTAGGTAAGGGCGAGTACAAACCAAGCGGAAGCTCCGCGCAGCCGGTCGTCGCGCACGTCATCGTGCCGGCTCAGGCCGTGGCCCCCGGCGTCCGCTCCACCGCGACCTCGTAAGAGCCCATCTTTGGGTGTCCGGTCAATAGGCCGCCGCTGCCGCCCTGCCCGTGAGCTTTCCCAAATTCCTCGCTGTGTACCCAAGAGTTAAAAGACTCTTTATCTTCCCAGCGCGTAATAACGAGCACTTCGCTCTCATCGTCCGAGCGTAAGACCTCCATAGACACGAAACCGGGGAAGTCCTGCACGTGGCCCCGGCTGTTGGCGAAACGCTCTACTATCTGATCCGCCGCCCCCTCTTTGACGGGAAGGCTGTTCGTAATGGCTATCAACCTTTTCTCCTTGTCATTTCCGTAAGTTCTCTACTGCTGATGAGCAATTACTATGCCGCCGCCCCCGACGCGCTTCGCCATCCTGAGCGCCTTGAGCATCTCGGTCACGAGTTCGCCCGCACCGCTCCCGTGGATCGGATACTCGGAGATCCCGACATCCACCTGAAAATCTCCGGAGCCGCCCTCCAACTCTTCTATTACCTTCTCCGCGAACCGGTAGGCGTCTTCGCTCCCCGAACCGGGCAGCGCCGCGCAGATCTCATCATCCCCGAAACGGGCGCAGACGGCGTCTTCGGGCAGCGCATCCAGGATGATGCTGGTGAGACGGCTGATGACTTCTCGCGCGTGAGCCACCTGCCCCGCGGCCACGCTCTCTGAGAAGCCGGCAACGTCGAAGACCATCACGGAGAGACGATCGTTGTCCCCTATAGCTCTCGGCAAGAGCAACCGGCTCAACAGGTCCCGATCCGGCAGTCCGGTCAACAGGTCGGTGGCCGCCGCCTGGCCCAGGGCTTCCTCCATCTTTTCCCTGGCGATTGCGTCGAAAGCCGAAAGCCCCGCTTCGGTAACCCAATCCGACGCCTCCATCAGCTTCCCGAAGAAAGCCGCCGCCTCACCCCCACCGAGCTCCGAAAAATCAAACCTCTCCTCGACAAGCGTCCAGATAGAGCGGCGCAGGGCCATAAAGTCGTCTATGACCCCAACGGCGTCCCGCCCGAGCTCGTGCTGACAATCGGCGAGTTCCCCGACCAGCGCCCGCGTAGCTCCTCCGCGATTGAAAGTATCGGTAGACTCAGGGCTGCGCAAGAACTCGGTGAACACGCCTATGAGACGTTCGATCCCCTCGACCAGCTCCGGATATCGCTCTTCACCCGACGCCCCGTCCCTCGCTTTGCGCCAGAGGTCTAGGATCTCCGGTACGCTGGCGTCTATCTCTTCCGATATGCGGAATACATTCTCCACCCCATCAGTATACCCCCTGCGAGAACCCGGAATTTCGCCGCCTCCAAAGCCGCACAAAACCCGCAAAAAGGAAACTTTTTTCGGCGATGCCACGTATACGAACTCAAATGTACGAAAAAAGGTGAGCCAGTGTATAAAGCTTTGGCAGTAAGCGACCGAGAACTAGAGAAAGAAAACACGTTTATGAGAGACGTTTCAGAGGTAGAATCAATACTAGTTTTTGAAATTTGTTTTGGGCAGGCTGATATCTTGACAGGAGGACAATGTGGCTGAGAGCACGCAGCAGAGAAAGAGCACTGCCGTCAAAGTCGAGCGCGGGTCCGAGACGCCGGAGTTGCTCGCCAAGTATCTCGCCCACATCGGGCAGGGACAGCTACTCACCCACGCCGAAGAGATAGACCTATCGAACCGGGCGAAAGAGGGCGACAAGAAGGCGCGGGCGCGCCTCATAGAGAAGAACCTTCGGCTCGTGGTGAGCGTGGCGAAGAAGTATAGGGGTTACGGGCTTCCTTTCGAGGATTTGATCCAGGAAGGAAACATCGGCTTGATGAAGGCCGTCGAGAAGTACGATCCCGAACGCGGTTACCGTTTCTCAACCTACGCGACTTGGTGGATCCGTCAAGCCGTCCAAAGGGCGGTTGCGGACAAGGGTCGTACCATCAGGGTTCCGGTCCATATGACGGAGAAGATCCGCAAACTCTCCCGCGCCTACAACGAGCTGTCGCTGGAGTTCGAGCGCGAGCCCGGCGAGGAAGAGCTTGCCCGCTACCTCGAATGGAGCGTGCCGGACGTGCGGCTCGCGTTGAGCGCGATGCCGGACGCCACGAGCCTGGATCAGCCGGTCTCAAGCGAAGATACCGCCTCGCAACTAGGCGACTTCATAGAGGACGACAAGATCTCCGACACGCCGGACACGGTGATAGCCGAGATAGAGACGGTCTACCTCAAGGAAGCCATAGACCACCTCCCCGAGCGGGCGCGCTACGTCTTGGTACGCCGGTACGGCCTCGACGACCGCGACCCCGCCACCCTCGCGGAACTTGGCGACGAGCTGGAGATCTCCCGCGAAAGAGTCCGCCAACTCCAGCGCGAAGCAGAACGCATCCTCAAAGGCGGAGAGTACGGTCGCATCCTGCGCGACGCCGTGGCCTGATCCTGTCAGCACTTTCCTAAAGCCGGGAGCCCGCAACAGAGGTTCCCGGCTTTTTGCTACCCTCTGAAAGCAATGAAGAATATCATCGGGCGCACAATTCTCGTAGCCACATTAGTATTCGTGTTGTTTTCGGGAGTGGTCGCTTTGGGATGGATGCGCGGGTTCGACCGCTGGTCGCTCCGGGAGTTCCAGAGTTATCCTTCCGCAGCACTGGACATCATAGGCGACACGTTCTCCTTACTCGGTGATGTAGAGATATCAGGGAGCTTTTTCGCGGTGCTGCTGATGGTCTTGTTCTTCGTCGGCCGCCGGGTGCTCTCCGGACGGCTCCTGATCGCTTTCCTCGTTACTTCTCTAGTGGAGATCGTCCTAAAAACGCTCCTCTACCAGCCGCCACTACCGACCGATACGCTACGTTCGACGGGCGGGCCGCCGCTCGTGGAAGTGAGCATGGCCTTCTCCTACCCGAGCGGCCATACGTTAAGGTCACTGCTCTTGCTCGGCGCTGTATATCTGCTGTGGAATAACAAAGTATTGCGGGTGTTTGTTTTGCTGGCGTTCTCGTTTATGGCGGTGAGCCGCGTATATCTCGGGGTACACTGGGCTTCGGATGTAGTCGGCGGAGCGTTACTCGGCGTCGCCGGTCTCACGTGGGCTTTCCGCAACAGAAAAGGGGCAGCATAAGTATGGAAGTTACGGTCGTTGGAACCGGCACCGTCGTACCTCGTCTCTCCCGCCGCCAGAGTTGCGTGGTGGTCCAAGCCGACGGTGAGATGCTTGTCTTCGACCTCGGCTCTGGCGCTGTCCGCGGGATGCTCCACGCCGGCCTAGATCCCTTCGCCACCGATAGGATCTTCTTTACCCACTTCCACCCGGATCATACGATAGACGTAGTTCCACTACTCTTCGCCATGAACTACGGCTCCGACGAAAAACGGACCCGTCCTCTGGCAATATCCGGCCCGGAGCCTTTCCGGTCGTTCTGGGACTCCATCACCGAGGTCTGGGGAGAGTGGATGCTCGGCGACTATCCACTGAACGTCTCCGAACTACCACACGAGTGCTCTTCGCCGCTGGAACTCTCCGGCTGCCACCTGAGTTGGGCGACGGCCGAGCATCGTCCCGAGAGCATCGCCTATCGGCTGGAATCAGAAGACAAAGCGTTCGTCTACACTGGAGATACGGAGTATAGCGAGACGGTTGTGGAGCTTTCGCGCGGGGCTCATACGCTCCTCATCGAGTGCTCATTCCCGGACGACGCGCCGATACCGGGCCATCTCACCCCGGCGAGCGTTGCAAGGATCGCCTCGGAGGCGGGCGTGGAGAGGGTCGTGCTCACCCACGTTTATCC
Source organism: Rubrobacterales bacterium (assembly GCA_038199155.1). Classification (GTDB taxonomy): domain Bacteria; phylum Actinomycetota; class Rubrobacteria; order Rubrobacterales; family Rubrobacteraceae; genus JBBPZK01. Next base: position 6,014 of record JBBPZK010000253.1, read on the forward strand.
TGCGGCGGACGGGTTGGATCTGGTGGAAGAAGTCGGGCGCGGGTACTCGGGAGAGGTGATCGTGGCCGGAGACGGTCTGGAGCTCGAAGTTTAAGAAAGCCTAGAGTTTGGCCGCGCACTCGGCGCAACGGCCGTGAAGTGTGATCTCATGCCAGTCAGTAACGAAGCCAGTCTCGCGCTCTACCTGCAGCGCCAGATACTCCATTAGCTCTTCGTTGAACTCTATTACCCGCCCGCACTCCTCGCAGCGTGCGTGGTGGTGCATGCGCTCGGTCGCGAGCTCGTAGCGCGAATACCCCTCACCGAAGTCGTCCTTCCGCGCGACACCCAACTCCGTCAAAAGGTCAAGCGTTCGGTACACCGTAGAGAGTCCTAGCTCCGGGTGATCCCCCCTCAGGTGCTCGTACATCTCCTCCGCCGACAGGTGACGCCCATTCTCCAACTCGCGCACGATCGCCCGCCGCTGGTTCGTCAACCGGTAACCCCGGCTCCTCAGGATCTGCTCTAACTCGACCATTCCCTCTAGTCTAGCACCAGCATCAAGAATTGATCCTGATACACTCCTCTACCCCTTCTTGAAAACGGTCTTGCGACCGCCGGGCCACCAGTTCCAATCCCCGAGGATGCGCATCGTGGCCGGGACCAGCATGATACGGATTATGGTGGCGTCCACGAAGACCGCCACGGCCAGCCCCAGGCCGATAGACTTAGTCAGGATAATGCCGGTAAAGGCGAAAGCGCCGGTCACAACGATAATTATCGCCGCCGCCGAGGTGATGATACCCGCCGTCGCGACTATCCCCTTCGAGACGCTGGCGGTATTCGAGTCGCCGTTCTCGTAAGCCTCCCGGATGCGCGAGAGCAGGAAGACCTCGTAGTCCATCGAGACCCCGAATATGGTGCAAAACATCAAGATCGGGAGCGTCGCATCAACGAAACCGAGCGGGGTGAAACCGAGCAACCCCGAGAAGTGCCCTTCCTGAAAAACGAATACCATCGCCCCGAAACTCGCCGAGAGACTCAGTATGTTCACGATCACCGCCTTGAGCGGTATGAAGACGGAACGGAAGGTCAAAAACAGCACCAGATAGGTCACGCCCAACACGAAGGCCGCCGCGTACGGCGCGTACCCGTAGAGGCTTGAGATGAAGTCACGCTGCCCGGCCGAGAGACCTCCGACCAGATAACTCACGCCGTCGGGGGCTTTTACGGCCCGGATGTTCTCGACGGTGGTCCGCGCCTTCTCCGTGTACGGGTTCGTCTTCGTAGTCACCTGGAGCAAGGTCTTGTCGCCGGCCACGTAACCGTCTACAGCGTTCTTTATCTGTTTGGAGTTACGAGCCTCCGGCGTCTTCAAGAAGTTCGCCACACCTTCCGGCGTGACCTTGCCGCTTGCGGAGATACCGTCCGGGAGCTTCGGCAGTTGCTCGTCCAGCTTCTGCTGCGCCTGCTTCTCGGCCTCTGCCCTCACTTTGTCCTTCGTGCCGGGCGGTAGAAAGCCGTATCTGGACTTCAACTGGTCGAGTTTGTTCCGGACTCCCTCATCTACGCGCTTACCCGCCTCGGCCTTGCCTTTCTCGCGGGCTTCAGTTACCCCCTTGGCGTAGGCGCGGGCTCCCTTCGCCCCGACTGTGTAGAGGCTCTCGACTCCCCCGACGCCTTTGGCTGATCCGACCCTGTCGCCGAGCTTCTTTATGTCGGTGAGACCGGCGACGCTCAGTGGTTTCTTCGAGAGGGTGGCGACGATCTGTGCCGGGTTCAGGCCGGCGTAGTCGAAGTTCTTTTTGAGGATGTCGTCGCCGGCGCGGGACTCGTACTTCTTTGGCAGGATGCTCGCCTCGGAGATACCGATCTTCATGTTGGAAGCCGGGTAGAGAAGGGCGAAGAGGATCGCCGCCACCCCGAATACCACGATAAAGGGATGGCGCATCACTAGCTCCGCGCTCCGGCTCCAGAAACCGGCTCCCAGCGGGCCGCGCCGATGGCGGACCGAGAGAGCGTTGACCCTGTTACCAAGGACGCCGAGCACCGCCGGGAGGAGCGTCAGGGCGGCCGAGACGGAGACGAAGACCACGACGACTCCCGCCACACCTATGGAGCGCATGAACATGAACGGGAAGAAGAGCAATCCGGAGAGACCGATCAGGACAGCCGTTCCGGAGAAGAAGATGGAGCGTCCGGCAGTCGACACGACCCTCGGGACCGCCTCTGAGACCGGGTAGTTCTCCAACTCTTCCCGGAAGCGGCTCACGGCGAAGAGCGCGTAGTCTATACCGAGCCCAAGGCCGAGCATGGTCGAGATGGTCAAGACGAAGACGGACATGTCGTAGTGTCCGGCGATGAAGTAGAGGGTCGCGAGCGCCGTCAGGACGCTCGCCCCGCCGATCACGACCGGCACCCCGGCGGCGACCACCGTCCCGAAGGCGACCACCAGGATCACCAACGCGAACGGAAACGCGAACTTCTCGGCGTTGCGGATGTCCTCGTTGCTAGCGTTCTCGATGTCCAGATAAACTGCCGGAGGCCCCGTCACGTAGGTCTTCAAGCTCTCCGAACGGACCTTGCCCCGTACCTTCTCGACTAGACCCTGAGCTTTATCCACCGAGGTCTTGAAGCCGATCAAAGCGTAGCTCTTCTTGCCGTCTTTCGAGATAAAACGTGGATCTTTGGTGTCGGAGTAACTGGTCACGAACCCTACGTTCGGCAACTTACGGACATCCGCCAACGCCTTCTTTTCCTCAGACCTGAACTTTTGGCTGCGGGCCGAGGCGTCCTTGCTCTCGAACACTACCGTGAGGGTCGCGGGAGAGACGCCGAAGTCCTTGACCATCGCGTTCTGGACCCGCTCGGCTTCGGTGTTGGCCCCCTCGAAACCGCCGCCCTTCAAGCGGTTCGAGAGGTTGGGGGCGAAGAACGCGCTCGTTAGAAGGACAACGCCCCAGAAGGCGAGTACGGCCCAACGGTAACGGTAGGTGAACCCGCCCAGACGCTCGAAGATTCTCAAGAGCTAGAAGAATCTTTTGTACGGGGACGGAACCATATATCTATAGTACCCAAGCTCCCGAGAAGCGGTGCGGCTTCTATCACAGGAAAGCCTCTAGGTTGCGCCGGAAACCTTCTTTGTTTTTGAAGGAAGGGTGAGGGTCAGGAGCAGACCGAGCACGGGTAGGGCGGCGACGGTGAGCATGGTGGTCGTGAGACCGTACCTGTCGGCCACCACGCCGAGCAGCGGCGCCCCGAGACCACCGAGTCCGATTGAGAAGCCCATCGTTATACCGGCGGCGAGCCCTATTCTAGCGGGCAGGTACTCCTGTCCCATCACGACGGTGACGCCAAAGGTCCCTATCATCGCAGCCCCTACAAGGGCGAGCACGGCGAGGCCGGAGAGCGGGCCGGAAAGGGTAAAGATGAAGATCAGGGGACCTAGCAGTAGCATCGAGGCCGCGAGCACCGTCCGGCGTCCGAAGCGGTCGGCGAGCGGTCCCATAACCAGCGTACCGACCGCCCCGGCTGCGAGCATCACGGTCAGGGCCGTGTTGCCGAGGGCTTTGGAGGCGCCGAAGACACGTTCGTAGTAGAGGGCGACGAACGTGATCATGCCGAAGTACACGAACGACCGGAGCGTCACGACCCCGACCATCCTCGCGAACGGCCACCAGGCCTCCGTAGCGTCCATGCTTTCAGACTGAGGAACCTTTTTCTCCTGGACGACTCGCGGCTGAAAGGTACGCAGGCGTGGAAGTTCGTGGAGCAGGAGGGCCGCGACGATGGCGGCGGGCAGCGCCAAGAATAGGGTGCCGGGCAGGCCGAAGAGCAGAACGAGCGGGGTCGCCAGCGCCGGGCCGAGGGCGAAGCCGGCGTTGCCCCCGACCGAGAAGAAGCTCATCCCGCGGGCGCGGCGGGAGCCTGAGACGTAGTTGGCGTAACGGGCGGCTTCCGGGTGGAACGCGGCGACACCTAGACCGCTGAGTACCACGCATAGCAGGAGCGCGGGATAACTCGGTGCGACACCGACTAGTGAGATCCCGAGCCCGGCCAACAGCAACCCGAGCGGCATCAGGATGGGTAGCGGCTTCCGGTCGGAGAAGATCCCGAACAGAGGTTGCACTATGGAGGAGCTGGCGGTAGCGGCTAGCACGAGGGCGCCGGCCGCAGCTAGTGAGATGCCCTTCCCCGAGGCGAGGAACGGTATAAGCGCCGCCACAGCGCCCTGGTTCACATCCGTGAAGAGGTGTCCGGCGGAGAGAGACCCCATCGCCCGCCGATCCACGCCTTTTTCGACCACTGCGCTCAATCACTCATCCCCGTGCTCGTCGGACTATCAAAATAGATCCAGGGAATACTACCAGCCGTCGGAGATTTCATAAGGTAGCGTCGCCCAGACCGCGACCTTACGCAACCCGAAGAGAGCCTGTATCAAGGTCCGTGCTGTTTCGGCGGCGTTCTCTGTCGGCTCGCCGGGCATCGGACGGCCCGTTCCGGGAGGGGAGATCTTCAACGGCGCTTCGGAAGCATCCGCCTCTATGCCCGCAAGCTCACACGCCTTTTCGAAGGCGGCCCGGTAGCCGCCGGTCTCGTCCACCAGGCCGTGTTCGAGGGCTTCGGCCCCACTCCAGACGCGGCCTCCAGCCAGGCTTTCTAGGGAATCCACTGCAAGGTTGCGGCCTTTTGAGACTCGGTCTTTGAAACCATCGTAGAAGAAAGCGAGTTGGTCGTGGAGGACTTCGATCTCATCCGGCCCTGGACTGTGGCTCGCGTCCAGGAGGCCGGATCTTGCGCCGCGTTCTATCGCAACCGGGTTGATACCGAGCTTCTCATATAGCCCGGCGGTGACTGGACGGGTGATGACGACTCCTATTGACCCCGTGATGGTCGTCCGGCGGGCGACGACGTGGCTCGCGGGCGCAGCGACGTAGTATCCGCCGGAGGCGGCTGCATCACCCATCAACACGACCACGGGTTTCTTCGCGGCGATGCGTTGGACCTCGCGCCAGATCAGGTCCGAAGCCAACGCGTCTCCACCCCTCGAATCGACGTGAAAGAGGACCGCCGCCACCCGCCGATTCTTCTCCGCCACCCGCAACGCCCCGACGACGGACTCGCTCCCGGCCTGCTCCACACCGAGGAGCGGCACCGGGACCGGCAACCTCCGGCTCCTCCCCCGCACAATGGTCCCCGAGAGGCTAACCACCCCAATCTTCCTCCGCCGCGCCTTCCGATAAGGTATCGCGAGTGACTTGCGGGCGCTCCCCCACTCCTCCAGCCGCGCCCGCTCTCCTTCCGCGCCGAGCCTCTCCGGCAGTTCGTCCTCGTAGCACGCGCCGTCGAGGAGGCCTTCCGCGTAGGCGGCCAGAGCTCCGTATGGGGCACCGTCTATCTTCTGTTCTACTTCTTCGGGGCTCATGTTCCGGCCCCGCGATACGGCGTCCACCAGTTCCCCGAACCTGCCGTCGAGGAGCCTCTCGGCCTGCTCGCGAGCCTCATCCGAGAAGTCGTTCCGGGTGAGAGTGTCTCCGGCAGACTTGTACGGTGATACGGCGACCACCTCCGCCTCGACCCCGACTTTTCGGAGGGCGTCCTTCAGGAAATTGACCTTCGTGCGGAGGCCGAGGACGTTCAGGGTCGAGACCGGCGTCGCGAAGACCTCGTCGGCGGCGCAGGCCAGATAGTAGTCGCGGGTGTCTGGCTCGACGAGGTACGCGACCACCCTGCCGCCTCGTTCCCGGAACAAGGAGATTTCGTTCCGCAGTTCCTCCAGGGCGGCCCAACCAGCGTCCATACTCTGGACCCTGAGCACCACGCCCCGGCAACGTCCGTCGGCGGAGATGCGGTCCAGCCGCCCGCGCAAACCTTCGAGGCTCGGCCCTGAAGGGCCAGGCGTAAGACGGCGTCGCAGGAATCCGACCCGCGCCTCGAACTCCGACAGTGAACCGCCAACCTCCAGCACGACGTAGTCCGGGGACTTCCGGAAGAGGCGCGCGTAAGTGTTACGGAGGAGCCGCCAGAGGTTGACGAGAAGGTTCAGGAACGTTGCCATTACCGACTATGGTACACCCCGGCAAAGCAGGTGCCGTGTGATAGACTCTAAATCAGGAATGGTTATTGATTGGCCGACATACGGATGACTAATACGGCACTCGAACAGGATATTCGGGAGAAGCTTCGCCGCTCGGGCTATACGCTCACTTCGCAGCGCAGGGCGGTGCTCGACGCGCTGAAGGAGACTCAGGGTCATCCATCGGCGGAGGACGTCTACCTCATCGTCAAGAAAAAAAATCCTCGGGTGGCGCTCGGCACGGTCTATCAGGCGCTCTCGGTGCTGGAGGAGATCGGGGTGGTCGAGTCAAAGCACTGGTCCGAGTCTCCGACCCGCTACGACTTGAATACAGAGCCGCACCTGGACATCCGCTGCGGCAACTGCGGGAGAGTATCGGAGGTTCCGGGCGTCGGGCTCGGGGATCTGGAAGCTTTGATCCAGGAAAACACCGCTTACAACGTCACATCGACGAGGCTGGTATTGGAAGGGCTCTGCCCGATCTGTCAGAGAGAGGGATAGAGAGCTTTATGTACGAAGAGTTGGTGGAGGAGTTGCAGAAGCGGGCGGGGTTGAGTGAGGATCAAGCCCGGAGATCCGTGGCGGTGTTCGAATCTTTTTTCAGGGAACGCGCTTCTGAAGAGCACGCCGCAGTCACGGACGCGGTAGCCGAGGATGAGAACAACCCGAACCTCTTTTCCGGTTCCATGAAGCTCTTCGGGGAGCGGCGGGGCTAACTCTTTACCGGGAGCCCGGCGGAGCTTAATCTATACGGGAGTACCTGACCCGGCGGGGGCAAATTACTATGAGTGAAGCACCCAGAGACCTGGCGGCCGAGCTTGCGGACAGGCTCGAAACTGCGGGCGCCCTTATAGAGAGCCTCGAAGAAGAAGTTTCGAGTCTTCGCCTGGACCTGAAACGGGCAAACCTGGCATTACGGGCGGCGCAATCGGGAGTGGCAGCCCGCAACAGAGCGTTGGAAGAGCAGCGAAGGTCCGAAACCGGTGTGTTGGAAAGCCGTCTCCGGGAACGCATCGCGCGACTCAAAGGCGCGTTGAAAGACTCGACGGATCTCCAGAGAAGGCAAGCAAGACTGGAGACCGAAAAGGCGCGGGCGGAGGATCGGATACGCGAACTCGAAGACCTTTTGGCAGGGGCGCAGGAGGAGAACGGGAGGCTCGCGGGCGACCTCAGGAAGCTCTCGGAACCGGGTGAGCGATTGCGGGCCGGCGTAGAACTCTTCAACTCCAGCGAACATACGAGGGTGGTGTCATCCATCTCGAAAGCGTTCGGCCCGCCGGAAGTACACGTCGGTCTAGACGAGGGAACACCGGGGACGCCGGAGATCACGCTGTCGTGGGGCGAATTCTCCTGGCGCCGCTACGCCGCGGACCTGACCGAAGGCGTAGAAGGACCTCGGGTGTACCTGATAGCGTCCGGCGACGAACCTCTTCGAGCGGGAGCTGTGCAACCGAACGCCCGCGTGGATGAGCGCGGCCGTATAACGATGGGCGTGCGGAGCGGTTAGGCTTCTTCCTCCTGAGCCTGTTTCTGACGACGATATCTCTCACGCGCCAGCCGCTTGCGGTTATGTTCCTCGTTGACCGCCCACAGCGTAGCCCCCCTACCGGCCCCGACGTAAGCTGCCGCGAGAGAGGCAGCGAACAGCACGAGGGCGAGAAGCGTGGTTGCCGCAGTATGGAATTGCGGAAAACCGTCTTTTCCGGAGGCAAGATTGACGACCGGCGAGACCAGGAACAGAAAGACCGCGACTAAGATACCGTGCAGCCTGCGTCGATACGGCGCTTTGTAACCGGCAGCCATACCACCGAAGTAGAAGGCGAAAGCGGCTACGAAGATCAGTAACGGGGCGAACTGAACCACCACGGACTGCGAGGGCTTCAAACCAAATATCGCAGTAAGGACCGGGGCCATTATCCCAAAGACAAGGAGCATGCTAATGATCAACGAGACCAAAGCTCCAACAACTACAGATGCAACACTCTTGAACATGACGCTATTCTACCAATCAACTCCCGCCATGAGCCGTGAGCGGGTTTACCCGTCCTCTAGCGCGGCTACGAGCTCGCGGCAGAAGTCCGGGATGTCCGGGACGACGCGGCCCCAGACCATGTTTCTATCCGTGAAAGCGGGCTTGTCCACCCAGGTCGCACCGGCGTTTTCGAGGTCGTCCTTTATGCCGAGGGAGCCGGTCGCGTTAACGCCGTTCACGATGCCGGCGGAGATCCCCACGAGCCCGCCGTGGCAGATGATGCCGACGGTCTTGCCCTGCTCGTGTACCTCGCGGACGAGACCTACTATCTCCGGGTAGCGCCGGAGCTTGTCCGGAGCCCAGCCACCCGGCACCACGATGCCGTCCAAGTCCGAGGCGTCCACGCCGTCCGCCGTTACGTCGGGCGTCGCTTCGAGTGCGTTCTTGCCGGATACGGAGTCCAGGCTGGGACCTATGGAGATTACCCCCGCCCCCTCCTCCCGGAGCCTCATCACCGTCACCCAATATTCGAGGTCTTCGAAACCTTCCGCGACCAGCACCCCGACGTTCTTGCCCGTAAGCCTCATCTACGCCTCCTCTAACTCGCGTTCACTGGAACCGATTCACGGGAACCCAGCAGCGAGTCTACCGCCCGACGCGCCCTATCTCCACCAACCTCCATAGCCCGGTTCAGTTCCAACACCGCGTCGGCTCCGCGGCCCTGCCGGAGCAAGTCCTCTGCAGCCGCCAGATGTCTCCGGTAATCAGCCGCAACGTAATCTGGGCTCGATGCTTCCTCCGGATTGCCCGATTCCGAAGGAGACACTTCCTCTCCCCGGACCAGGGCGAGTATCTCAGTTCCGTAGCGGGCGGCGCGTCTCAGGCCGATGCCTTTGATCTGTCCGAGTTCGTGGCTACTGTGAGGCTTCCGAGAGGAGATCTCCTCCAGATGAGAGTTGTGCAGCACGACGTAAGCAGGCACTTTCTGAAGACGCGCCTGCTCTCCCCTCCAACTCTTCAAACGCCCGAATAGGTCCTCATCCACCTCTCCCGGATAAGCCCTCGGGATGGATACTCCAGTGGATGCTCCGGCGGATTCGAAGGCGACCTCCGGAAGCGGCTTCTTCGCCTCACCGAGGCACACGTCGCAGCTCGCGCACGGGGCAACTTCCTCCGCATCCCCGAAGTGCCTTAAGAGGTTTTCCCGACGACAAGTCGAGAGGTTCGTGTAGTCCTCGACGTGACGGATCTGGGCGTAGGCCGCCTTCGAGCGACTCTTTAGCCGGGCTGCCAGGTCGCGCCGGGTCCAGGAGTCGAGGTCTTCACGCCCGAGCCTCACGTCAACCAGAGAACCGCGCGGCACGACTTCCGCAACCCCGTCCACCATCAGCCGGTAGACAGCGCTCTGGGCGACCGCAGGCCGCACTCCCGCGCGACGGGCAAGTTCGGGAACCCCGATCGTTCCCTGTCCCGGCAGGGCGGCGTGGACGGCGGTCACCCTCTCCGGCTGCTCTCCGGTCTCCTCGTGCAAGCTACGGACTTCCACCTCGGCCCACAGGTCGTAGCCGCGGGAGATGACCTTCGAGTCTTCCAGGCTCCGCAGCAGGATGCCGGCTTTGTCCTGCTCGATCCCGGCCATCGAGGCGAGCGAACCCGGCGGCAGGTTTACCCTTCCATCGTTGGCTGACCTCGACAGCGTCCGGAAAAAAGCGTCTACTTCGTCTTCATCCGCGCCGCCGAGGGTTACGAAGCGTTTCTGGCGCCCGAGGTCGGCGCTCCGGTGGAGGACCACGCACTCGGCCGGTTCTCCGTCGCGGCCGGCTCTCCCTGCTTCCTGGATGTAGGCCGGGAGGCTGCCTGGGACGCTCGCGTGGATCACGAACCGCACGTTCGGCTTGTCCACGCCCATCCCGAAAGCGACCGTCGCCACGACCACCGAAACCTCGTCGGTCATGAAACGTTCCTGTACGGCGGACCGCTCGGCGGCGGCGAGCCCGGCATGGTAATGGGTGGCGTCCACCCCGGATCCGCGCAACTCCGCGGCCAATTCTTCGCACTCCTTGCGAGTGGTGGCGTAGATGATCCCCGGCGGCGGCGAGCGGCGGATGACGGAGAGGATCAGGGGAAGCTTGTGTTTCTTCTCCCGCGCCAGGATAACCCGATAGGTCAAGTTCGGCCGGTTGAAGCTCGTGACGACGCTCGCCGGGTCGCGCATCTTCAAGGAGCGGAGGATGTCCTCCCTGACTCGCGGGGTCGCGGTCGCTGTTAGCGCGAGTGTCGGCGGGCTGCCGAGGTCTTTTATGGCGCGGGGCAAGAACAGGTAATCGGGGCGGAAGTCATGACCCCACTCGGAGATGCAGTGGGCCTCGTCGACGACGAAGAGGCCGACGCCCGCCCGGCGCAGGGAGAGGACGAACTCAAGGGAGCGGAGCCGTTCGGGGGCGACGTAGAGCATCTTGATCTCCCCGGTTCGGATGCGCCGCTCGACCTCCCAACGCTCCTCGGGAGAGAGCCCGGAGTGAAGCGTCGCAGCCCCCGTCACGTCGCTCTGAATCAGGGAATCCACCTGATCCTTCATCAGGGAGATTAGCGGAGAGACGATCACAGTGAGGCTCTCCTGCATGAGGGCTGGTATCTGGTAGCAGAGGCTCTTGCCGCCGCCGGTCGGCATGACGGCCAGAGTGTCCCGGCCATCCAATACGGCCCGTATCACCTCCTCCTGACCCGGACGAAAAGAGTCGAAGCCGAAGATGTTCTTTAGTACGTCTAGCGGCACGGGTCAGATAAAATGGAGCAGGCGACGCAACAGCGAGCCTGCCGACAAACCTGTAGTTGGAGGAGCAGGATTTTATTCGTCCCGGCGTCGGGTGGTGAACTTCGGCGCTTGTTCGAGTCTCCGGGATTGCTCCGGGGGACGTGGATCCCCTGCTTTCGGATCCTCTTCTTCGTCGAAAGGTATGTCCTTGACGTCGTCGAGAAGGTCGTTGAGGGCGCGTCTTATCTCTGTCCGAGCTTTGTTGTACGCGAGCTTGAACCCGATGCCGGGAGCGGCGACGGCGGGTAGGATACCGAGTAGGAA
>JBBPZK010000254.1:0-8835 GCA_038199155.1 Rubrobacterales bacterium
GCCGTGCGTCGGAAGCTTCTGCTCCTCGCCGTGAGATAGGTGCGGCGGCTTGCGGGCGGGCTGCAGCGCGCCTCTCAGGACTGTTCCATCGTTGGTGGTGACGAGGACACGCTGAGAGACCATGTTCGCCGGGTCGTGGCCGCCGAGGGTCTGGAGGCGGAGGAAGCCTTTATCGTCGATGTGCTTGACCATGAAGCCGATCTCATCAGTGTGGGCGGCGACCATTACGCGCACGTCCTCGCGCCCGCGCCTCGTCCCGATGACGCTGCCCATAGCGTCCGTATAGACCTCGTCCGTCAGGGCGCCGAGCCCTTCGCGGGCGATCTCCCGCTGCTGCTCTTCGCGTCCCGGAACTCCGGGCGTCTCGATCAAACGTCGCAACAACTCTTCGTTTATGCTCAAGTCTTCTCCTGGCTCTCTCTGTAAGTTGCCAGCAGAGATTAGCAGTCTGGCTCTGTTACTTCAAAGCCCATGCCGTTGTAAAGTAGAAAGAAAGAACTAGCCTAAGGAATAGAGCCGCGAGACGAGAGGGGACAAAATCGGGACTGAGGCAAGAGTTTCTACAGCAAAAACCACCCGTAAGGCAGGAGGCGGTTGAAGACGAGAGAGAACATCCTCACAGCCGAAGAGACGGCTTTTCTCGTCAGGCAGCGGGTGGCGCGGCTGGCTACGGCTGATAAGATCGGCACACCTTACGCTGTTCCGGTCTGCTACGCGTATTCTGCAGGCTCCATCTACATCGCGCTAGACGAGAAGCCGAAGAACGTTCCACCGACCAGTCTCAAGCGTGTCCGTAACATTCTGGAGAACCCGAACGTGGCTCTCATAGCGGATCGTTACGACGAGGACTGGAGCCTCCTTGCCTACGTGATGGTGCGCGGCCGGGCGGAGCTTCTGGAACCCGGTACGGACGAGCAAACAGCCGCCGTCCAGCTTCTGCGCGGCAAGTACCATCAGTACGAGCGGATGAAGATAGAACAGAACCCGATGATAGCTATCCGGCCGGAAAAGGTAGCGTCCTGGGGCGCTCTCGATGCGCGGGAGCCGGAGGAGCCTCATATTCTAAATGACATTCGAGGCCGCCGCTCGGTCCGTAAGTATTTGAAGCGGGAGGTGCCGGAAGGGGTAGTAGATCAAGTCCTCGAAGCGGCCCGCTGGGCTCCTTCGCCCCACGGCCGCCAACCCTGGCGCTTCGCCATACTTACAGGACGCGAGTCGAAAGAGCGGCTGGCGGAGGCGATGGGGGAGGAGTGGCGCTCAAACCTCCAGATGGACGGCCAGGGCGACGAAGTAGTGGGGAAACGTCTCGAAGGCTCCTGGAATAGGCTCTTGGACGCGCCGGTTCTCGTGCTCCTCTGCCTGTACCTAGAAGACCTGGATACCTACCCGGACCCCGAGCGTCAGCGAAACGAGACCACGATGGCCGTCCAGTCTCTCGGGGCAGCGGCCCAGAACACGCTGCTCACCGCCTACTCTCTGGGGCTTGACGCCGGTTGGATGTGCGCCCCGCTGTTCTGTCCTGAGAGAGTGACGGAAGTCCTCGGGCTCGACCCTACGCTCGTCCCTCACGCTCTACTCACTCTTGGATACGCAGCCGGAGACCCGCCCAAGCGACGAGGACGCAAATCGCTGGACGAGTTGATCGTCTACCGGGGATGAGAGACACGGCTGGACAGCTTTCGTTCTGACAAGCTGAAATGCTGACCGGCTGAAACACTAAAAGCTAGTGGGCCACCTCTTCGGTCGCCGCCTGCTCCGCTTCTTCTTCGTCCACGTAGTCGGCTTGGGAGGTTTCGTCCTCGCCGCCGGCGTCTCCCATCGCCGCGAATACGAGCGTGAGGATGACGGCGACTATCAGGTTGGCGATCAGGGCGTAGAGGGAGGCGTAGGCCGAGAAGGAGAAGCCGCCGATACTCAGTGGGAAGATCGAAGAGAAGCCCTGGGATGCGGCCATAGCCGTGCCGGTGATCATACCGACGGCCCATCCGGCGATGAGCGCCCACCGATGGAACCAGCGAGTGTAGAGACCGATCACGATGGTCGGCAACGTCTGGAGGATCCAAACTCCACCGAGCAACTGCAACTGTATCGCGTACTGTGTCGGCAAGAACAAGACAAAGAAAAGCGCCCCGAGCTTCACGACCAAAGAGGTAATCTTCGCGACCTGCGACTCTTCTCGATCCGAGATATTCGGCCGGAGGTACTCCTTGTAGATGTTGCGTGTGAACAGGTTTGCCGCCGCTATGGACATGATCGCCGCCGGCACCAGCGCTCCAATCGCTATCGCCGCAAACGCAATCCCCTCGAACCACGACGGGAAGAACTTTATGAACAGGTCCGGGACGGCGAAGTTCGGAGTCTCCGGTTTGATCCCCGCCGCGATAGCCATATAACCGAGCAGGGCTATAAACCCCAGAGCGAGCGAGTAAGCCGAGAGCAGGCTCGCATTGCGGCGGATGGCGTTGCCGGAACTGGCGCTGAAGACTCCGGTGAGCGCGTGCGGGTAGAGAAAGAGAGCCATAGCCGAGCCGAGGGCCAGCGTCGCGTAGGCGCTGAAACCGGCCGCCCCCTGCGGCAAGAGCGCCCCCGGAGGATCGTTCTGGGGAAGCGCTTTTGCCGCCGCGTCGAAGATGTTGCCGAAGCCGCCGAGCTGTATCGGGATATAGATGATGGCGACTATGACCGTCACGTAGATCAGGAAGTCCTTCACCACGGCGATCAAAGCCGGCGCCCGCAACCCGCTCTGGTACGTGTAAACCGCGAGGATTACGAAGGCGATGATAAGCGGTATGTCCCTCGCCAGCGCCGAAACACCGCCGATCCCCATCGCCGCGATAACGGTCTGGATGCCCACGAGCTGCAGCGCTATGTAGGGCATCGTCGCCAGGATGCCGGTGAGCGCAATGGCGAGCGCCAGCCCGCCGCTGCCGTAGCGACCACGGGCGAAATCTGCCGGGGTTATATAGTTGTGCTTCTTTGCGACAGCCCACAGGCGGGGGAAGACCAGGAACAAGATAGGGAATACGATAATAGTGTACGGCACGGCGAAGAAACCGATGGCGCCGGCCCCGAAGACGAGCGCGGGCACCGCTATAAACGTGTAAGCGGTGTAGATGTCGCCGCCGACCAGGAACCACGTTACCCAGGTTCCGAACTGTCTCCCACCGAGGCCCCATTCGTGGAGCGTGTCCAGGTCTCCGCTGCGCCAGCGTCCGGCGAGGAAGCCGATCACGGTAACCAACAGGAATAACGCGACGAAGATGACGAGCGCTGTGATGTCCAAATTATGTGGCATGAGTCCGTCCTTCTAGCGCGTCGCGCGGAATACGATTGTCGTCAGCGTCGCTGTTATAAAGAGCCACGCAAGCTGATACCAGTAGAAAAATGGTACCCCGATCAGGCGCGGCTCCTCGAATGCATAGAGCGGCGGATACAACAGTCCCAGGAATGGCAGGAGCAACAATAGGTACCACCAACTCCAGATACGCCTCTCACCGCCGTTGCCGGCGCCGTTGGATGGACGATTCTCCACGGTATCCCCCTTTTCCCATAGACACGACCCCGCATGCCTACGAGTTCATATTCCACCCTTACCGCAGGGCATACTAGCCTTGTCACCATACGGCTGTCAAATGACGCGCTGACGTGCGGCTACTCCGGGGGGAGTTGGGATTATCGGCCTCGCTTCATCCCGTCGAGTAGGCTCGCTCCGGGTTGCCGTAGAGCGTGTTGCGGCGGCGGGGCGTCCGATCGCTCTCCCGGATCATGGCCTCCAGTTCTTCGGGCAACATCTCCTGCCCGTGGCTGGCGCCTGCGGCCCGCGAGATGCTCTCGTTCATCAGCGTGCCGCCGAGGTCGTTGCACCCGGCTTCGAGGCACGCTTTCGATCCCTGGACGCCCATCTTTACCCAACTGACCTGTACGTTTTCTATGTAGCCGTGCAGGGCTATGCGTCCGACGGCGTGCATCTTGACGGCTTCTGCGAAGGTCGGTCCTCTCCGGGAGCGGCCTTGCAGGTAGAGCGGGGTCGCCATGTGGACGAACGGCAGCGGGATGAACTCCGTGAAGCCTCCGGTC
Source organism: Rubrobacterales bacterium (assembly GCA_038199155.1). Lineage (GTDB taxonomy): Bacteria > Actinomycetota > Rubrobacteria > Rubrobacterales > Rubrobacteraceae > JBBPZK01. Next base: position 4,078 of record JBBPZK010000254.1, read on the forward strand.
TCGGCCTGGAGGTCGCGCAGGACCAACAGGTGCCGCGCCCAGTTTACAGGGCCGTCCACGTGTCCGAACATGATCGTGGTGGTAGAGCGCAGCCCTATGGCGTGCGCCGCCCGCATTACCTCCGACCACTGGGCCGTATTGACCTTGTCGGGGCAGATGATCGCCCGGATCTCATCGTCCAAAACTTCGGCCGCCGTCCCCGGCAACGTCGCGAGCCCGGCCTCCTTCAACTCCACCAAAAACTCCTCGATGGAGATGCCGAGTGTCTGCGCCCCCTGCCACACCTCCAGCGGCGTGAAGGCGTGGACGTGCATCTCCGGTACCTCCTCCTTGACGGCCCGCAGGTAGTCGATGTAGTTCTGGCCGGTGAATTTGCCGTGAATGCCCCCGACCATGCACACTTCGGTGGCTCCCTTCTCCCACGCCTCCCTGGCCCTTCTCGCTACCTCCGCCGTGTCGAGCAGGTACGGGTCTCCGCGCAGGTTCAAGGACTTCGGACCTTTGGAGAACGCGCAGAACCGGCACCGGAAGTAGCAGAGGTTCGTGTAGTTGATGTTCCGGTTGACGACGTAGGTGACCTCGTCGCCGTTGACCTCGCGCCGCAACTCGTCGGCCACCCGGCACAACTCCGTAAGCTCCGTGCCGCGAGCCGTGAAGAGCAGTGAGATCTCCTCTTCGTTCAAGTCGCGCTCGCCTGCTCCGGCCAACGCCCGCGAGAACTCCGGACGCAGCTTCGACGGCCGGTACCCGAGCACTTCAGCCAGCGCCCTTTCCGGCACTTCCTCCGACGTGCCGGGCGCCCAGTCTTCGGCCCTGGCGAAACCTTCAGAGTCCATAGCAGACCATACGCGGGAACGGAGCCCCTCGTCCACCCACCGCTCCGCTTCGAGCGCGTAGGAAGGATGTAGCGCGAGCCGTTCGAGTAGCAGGTATCCCTCGGCCTCCGTCGCCTTTTCCAGCTCTTCGAGGTGGGGCCAGGGGCGTTCGGGGTTTACGTGATCCGGGGTGACCGGCGAGACGCCACCCCAGTCGTTTATGCCGGCCTCGATGTACTTCGCGTAGGATGGTCTGCCGTTCGACCCGTTGCTCCCGGCGGGACCGGCGAGATTCGGCGGAGCCTGTACCGTCATCTCCGGTGGCAGGAGGAGACGGGCGAGCGCGATGGTGGCGAGCATCTCCCTCTCGTCGGGTTCCGGAGCATTTTCCATCCTGGTACCCGGTTTCGCCCGAAAGTTCTGGACTATGCACTCCTGGATGTGGCCGTGACGTTCGTTGACCTCGCGGATGGCTAGTAGAGTGTCCGCGCGTTCCTCAATGGTCTCGCCCAGCCCGATCAGGACGCCCGTCGTGAACGGCACCGAACTCTCTCCGGCCGCTTCCAACACCCCGAGCCGTCGCTCCGGCACCTTGTCCGGCGAGGCCCAGTGTGCCATGTCTTTTCCGAGCAGCCGTTCGGAGACCTGCTCCAGCATGATCCCCTGCGACACGGACACCTCCCGCAGCGCCGCGACCTCCGCTTCCGAGAGAACGCCGGGGTTCGCGTGGGGCAACAACCCTGTCTCGTCCAGTACGAGCTTGCAACAGTGAACCAGGTACTCGACCGTAGACTCAAAACCCATCTCACGAAGCTCCTGCCGCGCCTCCGGGTAGCGTTTCTCCGGTTTGTCCCCTAGCGTGAAGAGTGCTTCTTTGCAGCCCGCCGCAGCGCCCGCCCGCGCGACATCCAGCACCTCTTCGGGCGTCAGGTACGCCTTCTCGTCGAGGCGCGGGGGATGGGCGAAGGTGCAGTAGCCGCAGTTGTCCCGGCAGAGTTTCGTAAGCGGGATAAAGACCTTGCGCGAGTACGTGACGCGAGGTCCGAAAGCGCGGTCCCGAACCTCCGCCGCCGCCAGCATCGCCGGGTTCGGGTCGGCGTGCGCCAGCCGAGCCAGTTCGTAGACTTCATCTACCTCCAACCGTCCGGCAACGGCTCCCTCTATAAGCTCTTCGTAAGACATTCGGCTCCTTGGATCCTCGGTCCAGAACACGCTGATACTACACCCTGATAGTTATTCTCTCATCCGCCGCCCACCATACCCGACCGACTTTATCGGATATAAGTTAGAATATTCCTTTGTGTGACAAAACTTCGAGAGGAGATATTAGTGGAGCAGGAGATACAGCAGAAGGGGTACGCCCATCCGGAGTCTCTAGTAACGACAGATTGGGTAGCCAAGAACCTGAATGATACGGAGAATATCCGAATTGTGGAAAGCGATGAGGACGTGTTGCTCTACGACATCGGCCACGTCCCGAACTCGGTAAAGATAGACTGGGTCGAGGACTTGAACGACCCGCTGATGCGCGACTACCTCGACCCAGAGCACTTCGCCCGCCTGATGGGTGAGAAGGGCATCGGTCCCGACACGACGGTCGTGTTCTACGGCGACAAGAACAACTGGTGGGCGACTTACGCTCTCTGGGTCTTCCAGCTCTTCGGCCACGACAACGTCCGGGTGATGGACGGCGGCCGCGTCAAATGGGAGGCCGAGGGCCGGGAGATGACCCAGGACGTACCGGACTTCCAGGCGGCCGACTATCCGACGCCCGAGCGGGACGACGAGAAGATTCGGGCCTTCAAGGAGGATGTCGAGAAGCATCTGGAAGAGCAGGGACCGATGGTGGACGTGCGGAGCCCCGGCGAGTACAAAGGCGAGTTGCTTCACATGCCCGACTATCCGCAGGAAGGCGCCTTGAGGGGTGGGCACATTCCCGGAGCGGCCAATGTGCCGTGGGCTCGGGCCGTCAACGAGGATGGGACTTTCAAGAGCGCGGACGATCTAAAAGAGATCTACGAAGGAGAGGCCGGCCTCTCCGAGGGTGAAAACGTGATCGCCTACTGCCGGATCGGGGAGCGTTCCAGCCACACCTGGTTCGTCCTGAAGTACCTCCTCGGCTACGATAATGTCCGCAACTACGACGGCTCGTGGACCGAGTGGGGCAACTCCGTGCGCGCTCCTATCGAGCGGTAAGCGGTACAGCACCTTGGATCGCAAACAGCAGCTAGCGCTGCTCGTGGAGCACTACAACAATCCTCTGTGCAAGGAGGCCATGCAGGACGCCGACGTGATGATGCCCGGCGGCAGCCCCGAGTGTGGAGGCTCCGTGGTGATCTACCTGAGAGGAGAGGGAGACGGCGAGATAGAAGCCGTCTCCTTTACCGGCCAGGGCGACACTATCAGCATGGCGGCGACCAGCATCCTCATGCAACTAATCCACGACGAGGACTTGACGATGGACGAAGTCCTCGAACTAGACTACGATGCTTTCGTGGAGCGAGTGGGCCGCGACGTGGTCGGCAGCCGGACGCGCAACGCCACCCTGGGCCTCAGCACCCTCAAGTCGGCCGTACGGAAGTACCAAAAAGACCGCCGCCTCTCGCGGGCCAACGCCGGATAGAAGGCGAGAGCCAGTCCAAGCCGGTCAAACGCCGTTCGGCTAGACTGCGAGCCATGAGCGAGAAAGACAAGAAGCCCTTGTGGGGCGGCAGGTTCGGCGCGTCTCCGGCAGGGGCTTTCGAACGCCTGAACGCCTCCATTCCGTTCGACATCCGGCTGGCTCCCTACGACATCCGGGGTTCGCTGGCGCACGCCCGGATGCTCGGTCGTCAGGGAATAACCTCCGAGGAAGAATCCGCCGAACTCGTAAGCGGTCTCGAAGCGGTACTCGCGGAGGTCGAGGCGGGGGAGTTCTCGTGGACTATCTCTGATGAGGACGTACACACGGCGGTCGAGCGTCGGTTGCGGGAGCTGGTCGGGGATGTGGCGCTCAAGTTGCACACGGGACGGAGCCGCAACGACCAGGTGGCGCTCGACCTGCGCCTCTTCGTCCGGGACGCAGCCGGTAGAATAAGAGAAAGTCTGCTCGCCGCGATGAGCGCTTTCGTCGAAGTCGCGGAAGCGAACCGGGAGCTTATATTGCCGGGATACACTCACCTCCAGCGCGCCCAGCCCATCCTGCTCTCTCACCACCTGCTCGCCCACTACGAGGCGTTGAAGAGAGACCTGAGACGGTTCGAGGCGGCGCGAGAGGCGGCTAGTGTTTCTCCGCTCGGGGCTGCGGCGCTCGGCGGGACGCCCCATTCGATAGATCCGGTGAGCGTGGCGTCGGAACTCGGGATGGACCCGTTCGCCAACTCACTCGACGCGGTCTCCGACCGGGACTTCGCCCTGGACCTGCTCTACGCTTGCGCCGTGCTCGGGGTTCACCTCAGCAGACTCGGAGAAGAGTGGGTCTTGTGGACCAGTCAGGAGTTCGGGTTCGCCACGCTCGACGATTCTTACTCTTCAGGTTCCTCCATCATGCCTCAGAAAAAGAACCCCGACGCTTACGAACTGATGCGGGGCAAGGCGGGACGCCTGATCGGGGACCTGAACGCCCTCCTAATCACCGTCAAAGGCCTACCCCTCGGCTACTCAAAAGACCTCCAGGAAGACAAAAAACCGCTCTTTGACGCGGTAGACGTCGTCTTAGCGATGCTCGCGGTGCTCCCGGAGATGCTCCGCACGGCCAGCTTCCACGGAGAGAAAATGAGGGAAGCAGCCGGAGGGTTCGCGCTCGCCACCGAACTGGCCGACTTTCTGGCGGCGCGAGGCGTGCCGTTCCGTGAGGCGCATCGCGCTGTTGGACGGTTGGTCAAGCGGTGTGAGGAGCTAGGAGTCTCGCCGGAGGACGTCCCGCCAGAAGAGCTCGTCGCCGCCCACCCCGACCTGGAGCAAC
>JBBPZK010000255.1:0-12112 GCA_038199155.1 Rubrobacterales bacterium
AAAGTCCATGTTCATGCCGGCCCGGTTTACCGCCGCCGCGCCCATCGCCGCGTCAGGCTCGGCTATCACCACCTCGGTCGTAACGACCAAGCTGCCGATAGAGGCCGCGTTCTGCAGCGCGGAGCGCGTTACCATGGCCGGGTCTATGACTCCGGCGGACACCAGATCCTCATACTCACCAGTGAGTGCGTTAAACCCCATGCCGCCACCCTGCGCACGGACCTTGCCCACCACGATGGAGCTGTCGGCTCCGGAGTTTGCGGCTATCTGCCGTATAGGAGCTTCGAGCGCCCGGTAGATGATTCTCGCGCCCGTTCGCTCGTCACCTTCGAGGGAGTCGAGCATGTTGGCTACCGACTCCTGGGCGTGCAAGAGCGCCACGCCACCGCCCGGTACGATCCCCTCTTCGAGGGCGGCGCGGGTCGCGGAAAGAGCGTCCTCTACGCGATGCTTTCTCTCCCTGAGCTCCGTCTCGGTAGCCGCGCCTACCTTGATAACGGATACGCCCCCGGCCAGCTTGGCCTGACGCCCGTTGAGCTTCTCCCGGTCGAAGTCAGAGGCGGCATTCTCAAGTTCGCCTTTGATCTGGGCGATGCGCTCCTGTATCCGCCCGGCGTCTCCCGCGCCGTCCACGATAACCGTTTCATCCTTGGTTATGATGATCTTACGAGCCTGGCCGAGTTGGGTGAGTTGGGTCTTCTCCAGCTTCCTGCCGAGCTCCGCCGTAACGACCTCACCGCCGGTCAAGATGGCGATGTCTTCGAGCTGGCGTTTGCGCCGGTCTCCGAACCCCGGTCCCCTAACCGCCGCCACATCGAACGTGCCGCGCATCTTATTGACGACTAGAGTCGCCAGCGCATCGCCCTCCAGGTCATCGGCAATGATCAGGAGCGGGCGTCCCGCCTGCATAACATTGTTGAGGATCGGGAGTAGGTTTTTGACGCTGCCGATCTTCTGGGCGGCGATCAGGATGTATGGATTTTCGAGTACCGCTTCCATTCGCTCCTGGTCGGTAACAAACTGGGGAGAGACGTATCCCTTATCGAACTGCATCCCCTCGGTGAACTCGAGTTCCATGTGGAGGGTTTGCCCGTTCTCGACGTTCACGACCCCATCTTTACCAACCTTGTCTATAGCGTCGGCGATAATGTTGCCGATCTCCTCGCTGCGGGCCGAGATGGTACCCACCCTCGCGACCTCATCCCTACCAAAGATCTCCGTAGACTGCTCCCGGATTGCCTCGACGGCAACCTCGACTGCTTTTTCGATGCCACGGCGTAGGATCACCGGGTTGGCCCCGGCTGCGACGTTCTTCAGACCCTCGTGTACGATGGCCTGCGCCAAGATCAGCGCCGTGGTAGTACCGTCCCCAGCGACGTCGTTAGTCTTGGTGGCGACTTCCAGGACTAGCTGCGCGCCCTGATTCTCGAAGATATCTCCTAGCTCGATCTGGCGGGCTATAGTCACGCCGTCGTTGGTAATGGTCGGCGTACCGAAGGCCTGACCCAGCACCACGTATTGTCCCTTCGGCCCGAGCGTTCCCCTGACCGAGTCGGCGAGTTTGTCCACGCCTCTTTCCAAAGCCCGCCGCGCATGGGTGTCGAACCTTAAATATTTATGCGCCACTTCAAGCCCTCCTTATCCAAATCCGTCTACCCTTCAACGATGCCGAGCAGATCGTCGGAGTCCAAGACCAGGTAACTTTCTTCGTCTAGTTTGATCTCTGTGCCGGAGTATTTTGCGAAGACCACCAGATCCCCTTCGCCCACGCTTCCGTCTTCTAAGTCCCCCACTGCTACAACCCTCGCAGTCTGTGGCTTATTTTTGGCGGTCTCGGGCAGCACGATTCCAGAGAGCGTTTTCTCCTCCGCCTCTTCGATCTTGACCAGAGCCCTTTCACCAATGGGCCTAAATTTCATCCTTCGCAGCCTTTCACTTGTAGGATAGAGTATTTCCATCAGCAGTTGGTTCGAAGATCGGCCTCCAAGCTGTGTTGTTTGGTTGCAACAAAGGAGCGAGGCCGACAAGCAACCAGCCTCGCGCTATAGCTTGGATCAGGCAGCGGCGCCTTCCGGGATCAGGATCCCCCGTCCACCTGGAATACGACCGTTGTTCAAGTCGTTGACCGCATCGTTTATGGCCTCAAGCGAATAGGTGTGAGTCTGCAAGCTGACCTTGCCCTGCGCCTGCAACACCATCAATTCCGCCAGATCGTTGTAGGTCCCGACCAGGTTGCCTATGATGTTCCGCTCGGTGGAGATTATGTCGATGGTCGCGACCTCGACCGCGCTACCATAGCCGACGACGAAGTGGGAACCGGCCTCCCGCGTCATATTCCACGCGTCGACCTGGGCGCCCTTCTCACCAACGAAGTCGATGACTACTTCGGCTCCCATCCCATCGGTCATCGCCATAACGGTGTCCACGTGAGAACCGTCCGCCTGAACGACTTGATCCGCGCCGAGCCGCTTGGCTACCTCCAGCGCCTCCTCCGAACGGTCCACGACGATGACCTCTGTAGCGCAGAGCGCCTTCAACGACTGTATGCCGATGTGTCCCAAGCCTCCGGCCCCTATAACTACCGCCCGTGTTCCGGGATGGAGCATCGGCACGGCCTTTTTTACCGCGTGGTAGGCGGTCAGGCCGGCGTCGGCGTGGGCGGCGACATCTTTTGGCTCGACACCGTTTGGCAGCTTTAGGACCGAGCGGGCGCTGGTCTTCAAAAGTTCCGCGAAGCCTCCGTTACTGTCTATGCCGGGGAACGCAGAATTCTCGCAGTGCATGTCATCCCCGGCCCGGCACGCCCGGCACAGGCCGCAGGTGATCAGAGGATGAACGATCACCGCGTCGCCGACCTCGACGTTGGTGACGGCCGAGCCCACCTCCTCGACCCACCCGGCGTTCTCGTGGCCTGGAGTATAAGGAAGGTCGATGCCGGTAAGGGGAGCCCACTGGCCCTCTATGACGTGCAGGTCAGTCCGGCACAGACCAGCGCCACCGAGCCGGACTATGACGTCCAGAGGTCCTTCGGCTTTCGGTTCTTCCACCTCTTCTAGCTTTAGCGGCTTTGTACCAATGTCCTCGTTGTACTCGTAAAGACGTGCTGCTTTCACGCGCTTGCCTCCTCGGGTTCCGGGCTTCCATAACGGGCGGCGAGTAGTCCCAGGCAGTGGGCGGCGTTGCCCTCGATGCTCACCCGCGTGGTGCGGGCAAACCGCAAGTGTTGCACGACCGCCTCTTCTGGTACCCGGTTTCCGTCTGGATCAACTACAAGGGGGGAACCCTCTGAAACGTCCAGCCCCAACTCTTCGCGTCGCCCCACGTATGTCTCCAACGCCTCCGAGTACGGCGCGTCCCCGAGCGCGAGTCCCGCTAGCTCGACGGCCGCATAGCCGTCCGACAGTAGCTCCCGGCAGAGTATCTCCTGCCGACGGACGAATGCTTTTCGCCTGAAAGTGGTCCGGATGCCGGAGAGGTCCTCGCCGTTTGTCTCTCCGGCGAATGAGGAGTCGAACCCGCGTTCGTCACCGACGCCGGTGTTGATCTCACCGGAGGCGTGATGCCCGTCGAGCATGACCTCGGCGCTGCGCACGCCCGGCACGGAGAGCGCCGCCTCCCGCGAGTCCTCGACCATCAGGTAGGAGAAGTTCGGCGCGCAAAAGTACGTCGGCAGCCTGAGCCACACCCTCACAGCGTCTCCGAGTACCTCTACCTCCGAGACGAAGCCCAGATTCGTCAGTGGTTCGTCTAGTTCGGGGTCCCGGACGCCCGTGAGGGCATCCAGGACCGCTTCCTTTATCGTCACGGGGCGACGGGCTCTGTCTCGCTGAGTTGCGGGCCGGTGCCGGCGTGGGCGCCTTCGAGCCGCAGCTCTTCCGGCACCTCGATGTCGTAGAGACCGGCGGCGTTGAGGCCGAGGATCTTCTTGCGGATCTCCGTGGTCAGCTCTCCGTACTCACCCTGCATGTCCTCGGGGATCTGGAAATCAACGAACTGCTCGACGAGCCACTTCGGCTGCCAGATGGCGTAGTCGCTGGCGAACATGATCCGGTCTTCGCCGATCCAGTAAAGGAGCTCGCCGATGATCTGGGCGAAGTACCGCGGCCGGGAGTGCATGAACGGAATGGCTACCGCGAGCCCACCGTAGACGTTCGGCTCCTGCGTGGCGATCCAGCAGAAGTCCTCAAGCCTCGGCAGCCCGACGTGCTCGACCACGAAGTTGAGGTCGGTAAACTCGCTCGCTACCTCGTCCACGTCCGCCACGTCGAAAGCGTCCCGATTCAGCGGCCGGATGGTCGGCCCCTTGTGAACGTGTATGTTCTTGACGCCAAGCTCCCGGCACTTCTCGAGGTACCGCTTGGACCACTCGTCCCGGAGGTCCCAGCCCTTCGACTCGCCGTACCACTCGGCGGTGTAGAGCTTGACGCCTTTCAGCTTGTAGCGCTCCACGAGCGCCTCGAAGTCTTCCATGCCGCCTTCGCCGTTGCGGGGATCAAAGGACCCGTTAACGATAAACTTGTCCGGGTGCTTCTCGGCCAGTTCGGCGTCTTGTTCGGTGGTGTTGAAACCATCCTTGTAGAAGTCTTTCAGGTACGTTGGCTGGAAGATCGCCCTGTCGGCGTATCCGACCTCGAAGAGATCGTGCAGGATCTTCTCTTCGGTCTGAGTATAGAACTCCTCGATGGGCCACTTGTACTCTTCGGGGCTCAAGGCCGTCTGGTAGTCGTGGAAGCACTCGATAAATTGCTGTCCATGGACGTTCTTCCAATTCTCGGGACGCGCATCCCAGTGGTGAACGTGTTCGTCCACGACGAAATACTTTTCGCCATCTTTCTCGTACAAGAGACTCCTCCTTCTCGATAACTTGGATCCGGCTACCCAACCCGTCGTGCAAGAGTAGCCTTACATCTTTCGTCTTGAATCCACCCTAGAGAGGTGGTCAAAGAACTTCGGGACCTGTGAGCTTTCTCTACAGTCTCCTTTCGCTGATTTCCCCTGACGGAGCCGATCTCTGATCGCCCGCCCTTCGCCATCATAACCAACCTTGAATTGCGCGGCAACCGACAAAAGACTTTTCCAACAATGTGAGAATTTTTCAACGGCGCGGGAAACGAGGTGCGACGACATCATGCTATCCGGTACAGTCAAGGTTGGACCAGGAGCCGACCTGACCGAATGCATTCGTTCGGGGAAAGGAATCGGAGATGCAGGAAGAGAATTCCGGGAACAAACAACTTCCCGTCAAAGAGTTCGGGAAGCGGACCCTCAGCGCGGGCCGGTTGTACAGCCTTCTGCGGCAGGAGTGCGGGATCGAAGACCCCTGGCACATCATGGTGCTGTCGGTCTGTTCCTTCGAAGAGTTGCATATCAAAGACGGCTGGGAGTACATGCTCACCAACCGCAAGGACGTGGAGGACGTTGGCCGGCTCTTCGAGCATTCGAACTCCTCAGAGGAGTTCAAAGAAGGACTCATGGAACTCAAGGAGCGGGACCTGAAGGAGCGGCTGGAGAGATCCAACCCGGCGTAAGAGCCCCAGAGCGCGACATCCGGAACACGCGGACCCGCTGGCGAGCCTGGTAGTAGTAGGCATTGCTTCGGTCGTGTAGGTAGTCCGTCGGCCCGCTCTGTACTCGGCTTCGTATACTCAAATTCGGGAAGAAGATAGCATCCCGCTCTCATCGGTGAGGGAAGGACGACGCGGATGGCAAAGGCAACGACGAGCCGGGAGTTCACCAGGGAAGAGGTGGGGCTCGCTCTCAGAAATCCGGGGATGTCTCTGGAGGGGCTCCGTTACGACATCACCCCGATCGAGATGCACTACCTCCTCGTCCACTTCGACATCCCCTTCGTGGACCCGGACACTTACGAGCTTACGGTCGGTGGCCGCGTCCGCGCGCCACTGAATCTAACCCCGGACGCCCTGGACGAGCTGAAGGCGCGTCCGGTGGTCACACGATGCCGGTGATGATGGAGTGCGCCGGGGCGGGCACACCGCTCTCCGCGGCCGGTGTCGGCGTCGTGGCAGGACGAGGCCATCGGGTGCTCGGAGTGGACGGGGACGCCGCTGCGCCCCCTCCTCAAGGAGGCTGGTCTGCTCGACGCTGCCGTCGAGATACTGTTCACCGGCCACGACCGGGGCATCGACCAGGGCGTCGAGCACGACTACGAACGGAGCCTGTCGCTAGAAGACGCCCTGCGCGAAGAGGTGATCCTCGCCTATGGGATGAACGGCCGGCCGCTGCCGCCCCGGCATGTTTCCCCGCTCCGGTTGGTCGTGCCGGAATGGTACGGGATGGCGTCCGTGAAGTGGCTCAAGGAGATCAAGGCGGTCAGCGAACCATTCGAGGGTGTCCAGCAAGCTCTCCTGTATTACTACCGCCAGTCGGAGGAAGACCCCGGCACGCCGGTGATCCGTAAGAGACCACACGCGTTGATGGCGCCGCCGAGAATCCCGACTTCTTCTCCCGCAGGCGGCACGTACCGGTGGGACGTGTGCTCGTGGAGGGCCGCGCCTGATCGGGATGGGGTCCCGTGGAGCGGGTCGAGTTTAGCCTGGATGGCGGGCATACGTGGGCCGACGCTGCTCTTGGTGAGCCGGTAGGGCGCTACGCCTGGGTTCGCTTGTCCTACGAGTGGAACGTGCGGGAGCCCAGCGAGTACGAGCTCTGCGCCCGAGCCACCGACTCCTCCGGGCAGACGCAGCCGACCGACAACGACGAGGCCTGGAACCAGGGTGGCTACGGCGTCCAGCGTGTAGCCGTGGTGGTCGTCTAACCTTCGGCGAAGAGAGAAGCGCGGTGTGTGCCCCCACGGGGAGACCCACAAGGAGAGCAGGGAGGACGTAGAGCGGGCGCTCGCCGACCTGGGGTGGGAGGTGCGGACGGGCGACGAGGCGTCCGGCGCTGTCGTGGGAGGCCACGGTAAGTACCACCTCATGGTCAGCTTCGAGGATGGGGAGCCGACATCGGTTGTCATCTCCCACGTAGCCAGGGGTGGCGGTATCCTCAGCAAGAGGTGGGCGGGGGTAGGGTGTCTGCCATCTCCGCGGAGCGCCGTCCGGGCGTTCTCCTAGCATAATTTTGCAGAGGCTGGCGGCCCCCGAAGGAGCCGCCAGTTTTTCCTCGAGTGAACCCCGGTTCAGCCGGGTAGTTGTGGTTCGTCGTCTTCGGGGGGATCGAAGCCGAGGTATTCGGCGGCGTCTTCGGGGTTTGCGAATAGCAGGATCTGGTTGTCGAGGCGCACCATTCGCCCGTAGTGGGTGGATGTTTCGATCTCGAAGTCGTAGGTGGTGAACTCCGGCTCTCCGAGGGCCTCAGCGATCTCCTCCATGTCGAACACGAGCTTATCCTCGGCGTCTATGCGGATCATGGCCGGGTACTTCGTGATTTCGACCCCGGGCCTTTCCCCGTAGAGCTCGGCGATAGCGTTCCCCTCGACGCTGGCGCTCATGGTCACCCCGCACTTGCCCGACGAGCTACGGTCGTTCGTGAACTGTTCTTGCTTGGCCTGATCGCTCACGCGGTCACCTCTTCCGGTACCTTTAGTTGAAGCTCCGAGAGGATGCCCTCGAAGCGGCTCTTGACCTGCTCGAAGCTCTCCTCGAAGTCCGCCACCTTCACGCCTGGCTCGGACCAGATGGGTTCGAGACCCTTAGCGGCCGCGATGCTGAGGGGGACCCATTTGGCGAGCCACTCCTGCATGAGTTCCTTGTTCGCATCGCCGTGGTTCTCGTCCTCGATCATTAGCGTGAACAGGTCTTTGGTCCACCTGAGGTCGCGGTCTTTGAACTCCCTCTCGCTTACGCCGATGACGGAGCCGGTCAGGGAATCTCCGTGTGGAGGGGCGAACCGCATCACGAACTGGCCGCGGAATAGCTCGCCGACGAGGGGCTCGAAGATGATGTTGGTGGCGAAGCTGACCTCGGCCCAGTCCTTGGCGGCTATGAGGCGCTCGACGTTCTCTCGCACGCCCTGCCACGAAGGATCTTCCATCCAGACTTCCTTGTGTACGGACTCGTCGAACTCGTCTTCGGAGAACCGCTCGCCCAACTCCATGTTGTAGAGCAGGACATCCTGGGCGGTACGCAGCTTGTGCATGCAGTTCACGGCGATGGCGTTGTTGAGCATGTTGCTCATGGCCTGCCGCTGTGCCGGCATAAAGACGTACATCCCGAGCCCGTGGTCTACGTGCGACCAGGCGCTGACGTGTTTGGCGACGACGTCGATCCAACTCTTATCCCAGTTCGCGAACATGTCCTCGGACTTGGCGTCGTCGATGCTCTGCTTGATCTGGCGTATGGCGTTGGAGTTGTTGATGTATATGGTCTTTTCCCATTCCTCATTGGGGTCGCGGAACGCGTGCCAGTCGGAAGACTTCATCTTCGTCCACTTGTCGTCGAACCCCAAATCGCCGTTTGGCCAGCCGAGGATCCAACCTTGGAGTAGATATCGGTCGGGGTCGGGCTGGACGTCGACGGTCACGTCCTCGTACCTGCTGGCGCGGCGCTTTTGCGGCTCGAAGTAGTTGAACTTCCGGCTGTCGGATCCCACGAACTCGGCGGCGCCAGCCTCCGCGTCCGTCAGCCTGATGGCCGGTATGCTCCTGTCGCCTCTTCCCTCTGATTCGGTGATTGCCTTTTCTTCTTGAGTCACAGACATACTCCTTTCCCACTAACCTTTGTTTTCCCCACCACTGTCCGCTTTAAGAAGGCTTCCCCTTTCCCTGCTACGCGGGCTCCTGTACAACCTCGGCCTTTCAGGACCGTCCGGACTTCTCCGGCCCACTCTCCTCTTTCTTCTCTCCTCCTTCCATCTCGCCAGAGAGGGTGAACTTGTCGTAGTAGATGTCTTTTGTTTCGATGCCCATGCTTTCGAGCACCGGGAGGGCCGCGTCGATCATGGGTGGCGGGCCAGCGAGATAAGCCTCCATCCCCGTGAGATCCCCCTCCAGTCGGTGAATTACGTCGGTGATCAACCCCGTCTCCCCATCCCACTCTTCGTCCTCGTCGGGCTCCGAGAGGGCCGGTACGAACTTGAAACCGGGCAGGCGCTCCTCCATCTCCTTCATCTCATCGAGGAAGAACAGGTCCTTGGCGGTCCTGGCCCCGTAGTAGTAGGTGGCCTTTCGATCGATGCCGTTCTCGGCCATATGGTTGATGAGGGACCAGATCGGGGCCATCCCACTGCCGCCTCCGACGAAGATGATGTTGCCGTCGGACTTGGCGCGCAACGTGAATACGCCGTAAGGTCCCTTCATCTTCATCTTGTCCCCGACTTCGAGCTCGCCGTCCAAAAGACCCGAGAACCGGCCGCCGGGGTAGCTCCTGATAATGAACTCCGCACGCTCGTCACTGGTAGGGATGTTGGCCATGGAGTAGGCCCGGTGCGTCTCGGTTCCCGGGATGTAAAGCTCGACGTACTGCCCGGGCATGAAGTTCATCTCAGGCGGGTCCACGAGGTTGAGTACGAGGCGTTTGATATCGTGAGTCAGAGACTCTATCTCCTGGACCTCGGCATTCACCAGCTGGATGGGGATGCCCGTCTGCAGCATCTCCTCGTGGTAATTGATCAACTCTATCTCCACGTCGCTATAAGCGTGCGCGCGGCACAGTAGGACTAATCCCTCCTCTTCCTCGTACTCGCTGAGCGCGAAGGTGGAGAAAGCGTCCATGTCCAGATCCCCATCCAGGAGCACCGCCTTGCACGCCGCGCACTGCCCCTCCTTGCACCCATGCATCAACATCACACCATACCGGAAAGCCCCATCGAGGATCGTCTCATCCTCATCCACCTCGATCTCGATCTCCACCGGCTCAAAGTGAACCTTGTGCTTCTTCGCCATATTTGACTCCTCGAACCCCTTAGCCCCAAAACCTTGCGATTCTTTTTCGATCGTAACCCTAAACACAGGTATCTCCTGTGTCAAGTGCCTGGTTCAAACCCTGGCCCTGGTCGGTTCGCGCCAGCTGGGATCTTTGGAAGAGCAGCCGAATTTCCCGGCTGCTCTTCCACATGCAATGAAACGACATAGTATTGCACTTGACACAGTGCTTTACTTTATTACGAAGCCCTTCTTGTATTCTGCTATATGCTCTTCGCGCTCCTGCGGGCTCATCTCATTGAGCAGGATGTTAGGGCTCTGGAACTCGATGCCGCGAACGTTGTCCAGGGTCCACATCTTGTCATCATCGAAGAGGACGTGGGGCTGTGGCACCAGGGTCTTCTCGTCGTTGCGGACAAAGCCAAGGTCGCTTATGACATCGGCGAGGTCCCAGCCGTGGTACATGGTCTCCCACTCGCGCTTGCCCGTCATCTTACCCATGGCTGGTGTATCGCGGCCCTTGTAGGTCTCCTGGAAGGCGACCTTGTCTGTCCAGTGACAGTACTCGGAGCAGTAGGTCCTGACGTGGCCGTCGACCTCGTCCATGACGATGTCTTCACGGATGAGGCACGGGACCATGCAGCTCCAGCAGCGGTGCGGATACACGTAGCCAGTGTCCTCGAAGGCTATCGGCTTGTGCCCGTTGGGTTCGGACATTTCGCTGTAGTGCTCCCACCACTTGCCGTACTCGTTGTACCAACCTGGATACTTGTGCTCGAACCACTCGAAGTCTTCTTCGGTCATCGGGTCGATGCGCCAGAAGTTGACCGGCCAGCCGGTGGCGAAGAACTGGGCGACCTTGTGTACGTAGCCCTTGCTGTTGATCCGCTCCCAACCCGCCTCGACGACTTCGTGGGGGACCTCCAGACCGTACTTCTCCAGCGGGACCAGGTAGCTACGATAGTAGTCGTCATAGTACCAGCGCCGCCACATCTCGGCGTAGCTCTCGCGGTCCTTGCGGCGGTCCTTGGTACCGTACTCGATCATAACGCCGATGGCCGCGTCCACCACGGCGTGCTGGTTCCACAGCGAGTAGATCAAATCCCGCTCGATGAGGTCTTTATTGTCGTCGTGTTCAAGCGCCATCAAGAGCGTACCGAACCCGTTATTCATGTGCCGCGACTCGTCGGACTGCACTGAAAGGAACACGGTCGGCAGCAGGTAGTCGCCGTTTGCCGCCGCCTCGGAGGGCATCGCCACGAACAGGGTGTTCGTGAAGGCCGTCTCGGCCACGACCTGCAGGTAGATGTTACACGCCGTTAAGGCGTCGCCGGTGATGAACCCTTCGCCGAACTGTCTGCCGATGGTCGTTGCGTAGCACTTGCCAAAGGCCTTTTCGGTGATGTCGAAGCCGGCGGGGTCGATGTAGTTCTTCATGTACTCGCGCTTGAGGTTCATCTGGATCGTTGAGTGACGGACCTCGTCGATCATCTGCAGCGCGAGACCGTTATGAATCTCCGGGTTTGGCACCGCTTCGGTCAACAGCGGCATGGCCCGCGCGGCGGAGATCTCCGGGAACGGGATGATGGCCAGGAAGAGCTTCTGCCACTCCATCCATCGTGGCTGCACCTGGCGCCACATGTTCCCGCGAACCGCCCCGTCGACGGCGCCGTACACGCGATGGTCCTTCTCCTCCTCCATGGGGAAGTAGGACTGCATGACTTGCTTCATCGGGTCCTTTTTGCCAGCCTTCGTCATGTTGTAGTCGGTCGGATACTTCGATTCCTTCGTGACGAACGTGGGATCCCAAGAGAGCTCCTGGATCTTGTTGTGCGCCTTCGTAATGCTTTGTCGCGCCACGCGCTTTAACCCCTTTCGAAACTAGCCGTATTTATGCATGTGCAATCGACTTCGCCTCGTGGCCTCCTCTCGCCCAAGTAGCTCGAAACCTCTAGTATCTCTCGTTACTTTGCCCTTGTGGAAGCCATCATAGTAGCTCCTACTTGCAGAGCAAGCAACAATCGGCCTTTTTCCTACAATGTAGGAAAAAATACAAAAATCGCTTGTAGGACGCCGTCTAGTACTTTATCCTGAGCAACGTGTAAAAGGGGTTGCACTTTTCTGTTGCGTATGTTGCGGATGCGACGGTTTGGGGCCTGTGAGTTAGCCATTCTCCTTGTGAGGTGGCGAGCGTGGGAAAAGGGCACGCGGCATATGGCGATATCGTGGCGCCGGGTCGCAGTTGGAGGAAGTGTTGATGGGATCGAACCATTTGGGAAGGGAATCGGGCTA
>JBBPZK010000256.1:0-3097 GCA_038199155.1 Rubrobacterales bacterium
ACAGCCGCGACGCGCTTCTTTAACGTCGGGACCATGTCTTTTGAGAGGTAGCGGCTTGAGGTGCGCGGGTAGGTGACGAGCTTCCGTTCTTCGTAGAGTGCCTGGGCGGCCCGCAGCGTCCGCTCGGCGGTGAAGCCGAACTTCGCGTTGGCGTTGCGCTGAAGCTCGGTCAGGTCGTAGAGCAGCGGCGGCTTCTCGGAGGTCTCTTTCTGCTGCGCCTTCTCTACCGTGCCGGTCCCGCCCCGGACCTTTTCCACGATATTCTCGGCTGTCTCCTTCTCCGGCAGTCGTCCCTGTTTCCCCTTGAACCAGAGTCCGTCGTAGGTTGCCCCGTCGCGGGCGAACCGGGCGTGAACGGTCCAGAACTTCTCGGGGACGAAGACCTCTATCTCCCGCTCACGCTCGACGATCAGCTTGAGGGTCGGAGTCTGGACGCGGCCGACGGAGAGGACGTTGCCGGGCCGTCCGAAGCGGATGGAGTATGCGCGGGTCGCGTTCATACCGACGATCCAATCAGCCTCGCTCCGGCTGCGCGCGGCGTCTTCTAGCGGTTTCATGCTCACTCCATCGCGCAACGAGGCGAAACCGTCCTGGATGGCCTCGGGGGTGAGAGAGGAGACCCAGAGGCGCCGGACGGGTTTCTTGCAACCGGAGAGGCCGTAGAGGTAGGCGAAGATCAACTCTCCTTCTCTCCCCGCGTCGCAGGCGTTGACGACTTCTGTCACGGAAGGGTCTCTCATGAGCCTCTTGACCACGGCGAACTGGTCTCTGGTCCTGGGGCTAACCTGGACTTTGAACCTCTCGGGGAGTATCGGCAAGCTCTCCAGACGCCACCTCTTGTACTCCTCGCCGTAGGAGTCTGGGGGCGCTAGTTCCGCCAGATGCCCGAGGGCCCAGGTGGAGATCCAACCACTTCCGGTCAGGGCTCCTTTCTCCCGGCGGTGCGTCCCGAGGGCGCCCGCTATGTCCCGTCCAACCGATGGTTTTTCCGCGACGATCAGCCTCATACTAGAAGTATAGGCGATGTCTCCCGGCTCCCCATCCTGTTCTTTACGTCCTTCAGAACTGGTGCAGCTCGCCGCCGAGCATCTTCTTGTCGCTGGCGCCGGGGTCCCCGTTGGAGACCTCGTAAGTTATCCCGACTTTCGGGTAGCGTCCGGTAAATCGCGGCGCGTTCAGGTCCGTCTGGATCCTGCCACTCTTCCCTATGGTAAAGGTACCGCCGCTGACGCGCCGACCGTCTTTGACGAACCACAACTCATAGTATTGCCCGGTCTTGCAGGGAGGCAAACCCCACGCGTCGAGCTTCACCTTCATGTTTTCCCCGGAATCGTAGAGAAGGACTTTGCCTCCCGCCTGTGCGGACGGGCTCGGAGACCGGAGGGTGGCGGAGGCCACGGCATCCGGGCTGAAGAGCCCCGAGACGTACACGGTCGCGGCCAGGGCGAGAGCAACGAGGAAGATGGCCGCTGCGGCGAGCGGCGCCAGGCGTCTCTTGCGCGGCGGCAACTGTCCCATGAACCTGGCCTTCAGCTCCCGAGGCGGACGCTCGGACATCCGCGCCAGACCGGTCAAGCGCTCGTGGGCCCCCCCGGAGCTCTCGTTCTTCCAGCCGGCACTCTTCGCAGTGGCGCAGGTGATCCTCGACCTCCCGCTGCTCCTCCGGGCCGAGGGCGCCGAGCAGGTAGGGACCAAGAAGGTCACGTACTCTGAGATGCTCATTCATCCCGGTTATATTGCTCTTCGTCGTGGTTCATTCTCTCGCGCAAGGTCCGGAGCGCGGCAGTGGTCCTGCTCTTTACCGTCCCGAGGGGCGTCTTCGTGCGGTGCGCTATCTCGCGCTGGGAGAGTCCTTCCATGTAAGCCAGGTTCAGGACTTCCCGGTGTATCGGAGAGAGTGTATAAAGAGCGGCGTTTAGGTCGAAGCTGCGCGATACGAGCCCGGCGTGGTCCTGCTCCCCCACCATCGGAAAAGACTCCCGGTCGACGGTCCGCACCCTTGCTTTGCGCCGCCGCACTACATCCGTCGCCCGGTTGCGGGCTATACGATAGAGCCAAGTCGCGAAGCTCGTCCGCGAGGGATCAAAGCTCGCGGCGTTCCGCCACACGGACAGAAAAACATCCTGCGTAAGGTCCTCTGCAAACCCCCGATCACCCAGATACCGTAGGCCCATACCGTAGACTAGCGCCCCGTAACTAACGGTCGTAAAGCTCCGAAACAGCGCTCCCATCTCCAGTAGCAGCTATCTTCTCCATCAAGGTCTCGTCTTCGATTCGCCCTACCCCGGACTCCCTCCGGCCGCCGGCATGGCAAAGCCGTCCAACTCTCTCTTCCCCACCAATGATAGCCTGCCCCACGCCGACACGCGCCGAGTAACCGCAAACCTGGATATTCTGCTTCATCATGTACAAGTGTATACGCCATATGTAGACCAGTGGATTACCCTCTAAAGTTCTCTACTTTTAGCTTAATTTAGCTTAACCATAGGAGCAACTCGCTTGGCCTATTCCCACCACACGCGAGTCTACAGACCGCGCTCAAGGGGATTAATTAAAATAAATAATAAAATTTACAAAAACAATACTTTCTTGTACCATCTTGTTTCGGGATAGTGGCGGCGTTGAAGGAGGTCGTGTGTTCGGTGGGTCTCGTCTTCTACCTGGTGGAGTATTGGGCAGGTCCGCGTTCAAGCGGATGTGGGGTGGTGTCCTTCTCTCGCGCGTCGGGGACCAGTTTACGGTGGTCGCTTTGATGTGGTTCGTGCTGGAGTTGGCGGGACCGGGCGCCGCCGGTCTGGTTCTGGCTTCTTTCGGCCCGCCGGTGCTGGTAAGTGGCCCGGTGGCTGGAAGGTTCTTGGACCGCTTTCAGCCCAGGGTAGTGATGTCGCTGGACAACTTGTTCCGGGCGGCTTTCATAGCTCTCGTACCGGCGCTCCACTGGGCGGGGATTCTCCAGATCTGGCAGTTGTGCGCGATCGCTTTCGCCTGTGCGCTTCTCTCTCCGGCGACCGAGGTCGGGGAGAGAACGCTGGTCCCCGAACTCGTGCCGGACGGAGAGTTGGAAGAGGCGAACGCGCTGGTCTCGGCGAACTGGGAG
>JBBPZK010000257.1:0-13871 GCA_038199155.1 Rubrobacterales bacterium
CTGCTGGCTCTCATTAGCGGCGGGGCTTCGGCGTTGTTGGCGGACCCGGCGCCTCCGATAGAGATCGGGGACCTCAAGAAGCTCACCTCCGGGCTGCTCAAAAGCGGGGCTGATATAGGGGAGATCAACCGCGTCCGAAAACACGTCTCGGTCTTGAAAGGCGGCGGTCTAGTCCGGCTCGCCGCACCCGCCACTACCTTCGCCCTCTTGCTCTCGGACGTAGTCGGCGACGATCCATCCTCAATCGCCAGCGGGCTCACCGCCCCCGACCCGAGCTCCCTAAAAGATACCCACGCGTTACTGGAACGGTACGAAATAGAAGTCCCCGAAAGCGTAGAGACCCATTTGAGCAGCGCAGAAGAGAACCCCGAGCCGGGGGACCCAATCTTCGAGAAGGCAACGAATATCGTCGTCGGCGGCGGGCGGCACGCGGCTGAAGCAGCGGCTGAGAAAGCGCGGGAACTCGGCTACGGGCCGCTGATACTCTCTACCTCCATAACCGGCGAAGCTATCAGGACGGCAGATATCTACGCCGCCGTGATCCGTGAGTCGCTGGAAAGCGGCAACCCCGTCTCGCCACCCGGCGCAATCATAAGCGGTGGCGAAGCCACGGTAGTCGTGCGCGGTGAAGGAGCGGGCGGCCCGAACCAGGAGTTCGCCCTGGCCCTCGCAGTGGAACTCGACGGCGTGGAGGGTTGGGCTGCTTTCGCGGCCGATACGGACGGCAACGACGGCTCGACCGACGCGGCGGGCGGAATGGTAGACGGGGAGACGGCGCGGAGGATCCGTGAGAGCGGCGCGGACCCGGCGGAAGCTCTCGGGAACAACGACGCCTACCCGGTCCTACAGAGTGCCGGAGCTTTGATCTTCACCGGCCCTACCGGCACCAACGTAAACGATCTTCGGGTGGCATTAGTACGAGAACCCGGCAGTGAGGTGGAGTAGCAAGAGACGCCGCCGAAGCCTGCTGAGAAACACCGCTTGCGCTGCGCCGATCACGCGAGTAATATGCATTCGGCAAAACAGGTGGGAGAAAAGTAAATACCTAAGTACGTCCTGGGAAGGGGTTGTTTCAGCTTATGTTCAGTCAGTTTGTACAAAATTATGCGCCCATAGGGAACACGTTCGTCTCGGCTATCTTCGCAGCCTTGCCGATCCTCGTTCTACTCGTCATGTTGGGAATACTACGCACCGCAGCCCACTGGGCGGCTGCGGCGGCGCTACTCTCGGCCATCCTGGTCGCCCTGATCGTCTACGGGATGCCCTTCGGACTCACAATCTCGGCGACCGTCTACGGCGCGGCTTTCGGTCTCTGGCCGATAGCCTGGATCGTCTTGAACGCCATCTTCATCCACAACCTGACGGTGGAAACCGGAGCCTTCGACGTCGTCCGTGACTCGCTCTCGTCACTGACGACCGACCGGAGGTTGCAGGCGCTCATCATCGCGTTCTCGTTCGGGGCGCTCCTCGAAGGAATCGCGGGATTCGGCGCTCCGGTGGCGATCACCGCCGCCATCATGGCGAGCCTCGGGTTCCGGGCGATATACGCGGCATCCATCGCGCTGCTGGCGAATACAGCGCCGGTCGCCTTCGGCTCGCTGGGTATCCCGGTCGTGGCGCTGGGCGGCCTCGTAGCGCCACTTATCGGCGCCCCGGAACCAAACGTCACCGGCGCCCTAACGGCCATGGTCGGCCGCCAACTGCCGCTCTTCGCTATTATCATCCCCGGTTTCCTCGTGTTCGTGATGGCCGGGTGGCGCGGCATGATGGAGGTCCTCCCAGCCGTTCTGACCGCCGGTTTCAGCTTCGCGATCACGCAGTTTCTCGTCTCCAACTTCATAGGTCCGCAACTTGTGGACGTGCTCGGCTCGCTCGTCTCTCTCGCCGCCCTCGTCATTCTGCTGCGAGTCTGGCAGCCGTCGAGCGTGTGGCGCTTCGAGGGTGAAGACGAAGAGGCTGCGGCCAGAACCGGCGGATCAGTCGAAGAACCCCGAGACTCGGTTGCGGAGTCTCGTGAGGACGAGATAAACGGAGCGGGAGCCGCTTCTTCGATGTCGGGGCTGCGGGCGTGGTCACCGTACATAATCCTCGTCGTGATCATAGTAATTTCCCGCCTCGGAGACCTCTTTCCGGGGCTGCCCGAGACTCTTCAGCCGGGGTACTGGTTGGAGAAGGCAACCATCGTCTTCTCCTGGCCGGGACTCGACGGTCTTGTGCAGCGGGTGGCGCCGATAGTGTCGGAGCAGACCCCTTACCCGGCGGAGTACACATTCAACATCCTCTCGGCGGCCGGGACCGTGGTGCTCTTCGCGGCGATCATCGCGGGCTTCGTCGTCGGGGCCGGCATCCCGACCATGATCCGGGTCTACGGACAGACGATCAACCAGATGAAGATGGCCCTATTGACCATAGCCATGATCCTGGCTATCGCTTTCGTAATGAACTACTCGGGGATGACTTCGACGCTCGGCCTCGCGTTCGCGGCGACCGGCTTCTTCTTCCCGTTCTTCTCGGCGTTTATCGGGTGGCTCGGCGTCTTCCTCTCGGGCTCGGATACGGCATCGAACAGCCTCTTCGGTCCCATGCAGGTCGTCACCGCCCAGCAGCTCGGCATCAACCCGATAATCGCGGGGGCGACGAACAGCTCCGGCGGCGTGATGGGCAAGATGATCTCACCGCAGAACCTGACGGTCGGCGCTTCGGCCATAGGTCAGGTGGGCAGAGAAGCGGACATCTTCCGAATGACGTTCAAGTGGTCGGTGGTCCTGGCCGCTTCCGTTGGGATACTCTCAATGATACAGGTTCATTTAATACCCTGGATCGCCCCAATGGTCGGCGGCGGTTAGAAGCTCGGAATAAACTTTGTAGCATGGGAGAGAGCCGGTAACTTAGCTCTCTCCTTCTTTACTTCCGGGGTTCGGCGGCTCTCTGGAAACCGGCCCGGTCTACAGCGTACCTGACGCCTTCTCTCCCATCGGCCCATGCTACGCCCGTCTCCCTGTAGACGAAACTCGTCTCGAATACGAGGCCGGCTTTCTCCATAACGCGGATCGAAGCCGCGTTCTCCGGCAAGGCAGTCGCCACCACACGATCCAACCCGAACTCCTGAAAACTTTTTTCGACCAGAGCTTTCGATCCTTCCGTAGCGTAACCTTTGCCCCACGCGTCGCGTTTGAGCCTGTAGCCTAATTCCGCCTCCGCAGATTCCTCCCCGGTCGGCTTGAGATGAAACCAGCCGATAAAGTCGCTGCTCTTCTTCTCCACGACAGCCCAGAACCCGTAGCGCTCCGACCTACGATAGTAGCCGAGGAAGCGTGGAAGGACCTCATTTTTGATGGTCTCGTAGCTCGTCGGCGAGCCACCGTTCAAGTAACGCATCACTTCCGGGTCCGAGTCGAGGTCGGAGAGGTTCTCCGCGTCTTCGGGTACGAAACGACGCAGTATCAGCCTTCTAGTTTGGAGAAAGGTTTCCATCGCTTCCCCTTTGAAAGATAGATGGAGGGAAGGCTCGTAAGGTAACATCTCGTCAACAGTATCGCTTTGGGAACAGATAAGATCTCCCGGAAAGGTCCGGGTCTTGGGCGAGGGGATCGGGTAGATGGTTGCAGGTGTCGTAGATGGGTGAGTTCTTCTCGGATTTGAAGGTGGTGCTCGGGCCTGGGGCGATCAAGCAGGTGGCGCTCAAGGTACGCGACAACGATTTGCTCGGGCTCGCGGGGCAACTGGCTTACTTCTTCTTGCTCTCCCTCTTTCCTTTCCTGATAGTCCTGGTAGCGCTGGCGGGGCTCATCTTGAACAAGCCGGAGTCGGCGGTCGGACACCTGGTCGAACGCGGCGGGACCTTCCTGCCACAGGAGGCGATCTCCCTGGTCGTGGACTACATGGACAGAACGCTCAGTAATACGGGCTCCGGCGTGCTACTTCTCGGCGTCACCACGACTATCTGGCTCGGCTCCGCAGCCTCCATCTCGATCACGAAAGCGGCCAACCGGGCCTACGAAGTCGTCGAGAGCCGCTCCTTCTGGAAGCTGCGGGGAACCTCGCTCCTGCTGGCGGTCGGGTTCATGCTCCTGATAGTTTCTCTGGTCCTCCTCATCTTCAAGGTGGAGGTATTCTTTCAGGGGCCGGACAGGCCGTTCAGCCTGATCCTATCTCTCTGGAGCGTCTTGCGCTGGGTAGTCGCCTTCGTCGTCGTAACCGCCGCCCTGGACATTCTTTACTATCTGGCCCCGAACGCCGTGGTGTCTTTCCGTTGGATCACACCGGGCGGTGCGGTGGCGACGTTCCTGATGTTCGTCGGCAGCATCGCCCTGAGCTTCTACGTGACCAACCTCGGAAACTACGACCGCGTCTACGGCCAACTCGGCGCGGTCATAGTCCTGATGCTCTGGCTCTACGTCACCGGCCTGATGGTCCTCGTCGGGATAGAAGTAAACGCCGTCCTGGCCCGCCGGGCAGAGAGGAAACTAGACAAGAAACTGGTCCACCCCGAAGGCCCGCCCAAAGGCTCACCCGAAGACACCCTGGATATAGAACAGTAGCCGAGGCTGTTGGACGCAGCTTTAGCCGGACGCCCGCCCGGTCTTGCCGGTCTCGTCGCCGGCAAGCGCCACGCCTTCCAGTTTGAGGTCTTCCAGTATGAGTGAAGCGACGCGGCGGTCTTTTTCTCCGATCGCTTCGGGGTTTTTCTCGTGCTGGTGGTAGGTCTTCATCTCGGAGATAAGCGTGGTCGCGTCTTCGCGCTGGAGGTAGATGATGACGCCCTCTCCCTCGCGCCGGATGCTCTCCATGGAGTCCGCAAGTCGTTCTCCGCAGCCGCACCGCGTAGAGTTGAGAGTGTCGCCCATCGTGCAAGCCGGGTGAAGATGGACCGTAGTCCCTTTAGAGCCCTCGGGCTCTCCCATGATGAGGGCGAGGTGGGTCGTATCGTTGCTCTCGTTCTCGTAGGCCTTCACGCGGAACGGGCCGAACTTCGTGGGCAGTTTGCTCTCGCCGGTGCAGCGGACTTGTCCGTCGTGGAGACGCCGGTACTCGGCGATCTGCTCCACGGTCACCATCTTGACGCCGTGCTCCTCCGAGAATATCTCCAGGTCCGGGACGCGGGCCATCGTACCGTCGTCTTTCATGATCTCGCAGATGAGACCAATCGGACCGAAGCCTGCCAGACGCGCCAGATCCACGGCCGATTCGGTCTGGCCGGGCCGCTCCAGAACACCGCCGGACCTGGCGCGCAGCGGGGAGACGTGACCCGGCATGACGAGGTCTTCCGGGCCGCTCTCGGGATTGGCGACGACCTGGATGGTCCTGGCGCGGTCGGCGGCCGAGATGCCGCTTGTGACACCCGTCGCCGCCTCGATGGTTACCGTAAAAGCCGTCTCCATGCGGGGGGCGTTGTGCTTCTCCATGTCGGGAACGTCCAGCCGGTCGAGGACCTCGGAAGTCATCGGCACGCAGATCAAACCGCGCCCGTGAGTCGCCATGAAGTTGATCGCCTCCGGCGTCACGAGCTCGGCGGCCATCGTCAGGTCGCCCTCGTTCTCCCGGTCCTCATCGTCACAGACGATGACCATCTTCCCCTGACGGATGTCCTCTAGTATCTCTTCTACCGGGCTGAAGGCCACTGCTAACTCCTTTTAATACACTTCCGTGATCGTCCAACGGTACTATGATCTTCCGTGCTCCTTCTCAGAAGTCTAACTCTCATTGTTCTATTTACCCCATTTTGGCATTGGTAAAATGCTCAAGGGTTTCTCCGTGTATCCTCCGGCTCCGGCTCGGCTTGCTTGAGTAGCCGCGTCGGGTCCGTGTCGGCCATCCACAGCCAATCATCCTCGGCGCTCTCACGACTACTTTCTCCAGCAGCCGGCGTCTTATCTACGTCCGGCTCGGAGTACGCGTCCACTCGTTCGGGCTCTAGCGGCATGATGTCTCTCCTTTGCTACGGAAACTTATATCAGGGGACGAATTGCGCGGTGTGATCTCCTCTACTGGAGCGCCGCCACACTGCTCGGATTTGAGGGCGTACACCCGCGCGACGCTTTCGGGCATTTTGCAGTTTCAAGCGACATCGCGTCCCCGAAACGCTTGTGTCCCGCCCGATGCCATCCTCCTAACGACTCACGAGAAGAATAGGAGCCTCTGCACCACCATCAGGTTGGTTACGGCGAAGAAGAGGGCCTCCTCAACCGGAGTCATGGTTAGAAATGTGTAAAGGAAATACACAATAGGTCGTATAGTAATTCGCTAGCTATGGAGTACAATTATTGTTAGGTTCTGCGGACCGGTGTACTCCTTTTTCCGTGTCTCTCTTCCCCCGGTATCGGCCCGCACCCTTCTTCTCCACGACGATCTCGGCTGGACTCTGGACTGAAAAGCGCCGCGAGAAAAGTTGCATTTTTCGGCCCACGCAAATATCCGGGTTGCGTGCAAGTATCTTAGGTTTGCGTAAAGGAGTGTCTGATGATAAGATACATTTTATACAAAAGAAAGCCGTGCTGGTGGTTTTGATCTCCAGAGTTCGCTATGTGGCGGGCCGTTGGAAGATCTGTCATCGGCGGTGAGAATGGAGCTTTGTTCGGACCTGGCACTCAGGAGCGGGTCCAACTCCAGGGGCTTTCTATCGCAGTCGCCATGCTCGTGCCACGCTCACGGGGCACGTTTAGCTGGACGCAGAATCGGGGTCGGGAACAGCCGGCGACACCTCGTTAAATCACCCCCAGCTCGGGGCTTATCAGGATCAGGCGAACTCTGATAAGTACGAACAGCGAAGGGTGAGCGGGTTGGCGCCGCAACTAGATACGACGAAGTACGAATCTAGCCGGGATCACGCGTGGGCGGCGGACGCGCTCATGGAGCATTCCGCGGAGATTCTCGAAGATTACCAGCGGCAACTGGGGGGTTCCGAGAACCTGCTGGCGCTTGGTAGCGGCTTTACGGAGGAGCGTCTGAAGGCCGAAGGACGCGCCACACTGGACCTCACGGCGCGTCACCTGAGAGGCGAAGCCGCGAGCCGCGAGGACGAAGACGGTTTCTATTTGGAAACGGCGCATGGAGAAGACGCCATCATGGCCCACCCGGACGATTCCTTCCAGGCTGGGATGATGCTCTGCGAGGCGGCAATGGCTTTCCTCGAAAGAGAGCTCCCGGATGATTACTCGCTACGGGACGCGGTGGCTCTCACGCTGAAAGTCCAGGAGAGCATAATGACCCAGGTCGGGCAGGCGTCGGTCGTCGCCCACACCAACCACCTGCTGAACAAGGTCCACGAGACCCAGGTGGAGGAGCGAAAGCGCTTTTCAAGAGAGTTGCACGACCGGGTCGCCCACTCTATAGCGATCATCAACCAAAACCTGGAACTCTACGAGTTCCTCCGCGAGCGTGACCCGATGGCGGCGGCGGAGAAGATAGAGCGGGTACGGAAGATGGGACGGGACGCGGTTCGGACGACCCGCGACATGGCCTGGGAGATACGCGAGATGGAGAGTTTCGAGGAGCTCTCCATCGCCCTGGAGAACCTGCTCAACGCGAGCGTCGCGCCGGGGGTGGAGTACGAGATCATTACGGAAGGCGAGGAGTCGCAGTTGGTCCCGCGCGTCCGCAGCCAGCTTTACCTGATCTTGCGGGAGGGTATCCGCAACGCGGTGACACACTCCGGGAGCGAGAAGGTAGAGGTGACCCTGGCCGTCTCGCCGGAAGAGGTGCGGGTGGGGGTCACCGACTACGGTGACGGCTTCGAACTGAATGGAAACTCTCCGTGGAACGGTGTTGGGCTCCGGTCCATGAGAGAGCGGACCTCACTGCTGGGAGGAACCCTGAAAGTATCCTCTATTCCGGGAGATGGGACGCGGGTCGTGGCGCATGTTCCGCTCAAAAAAGACGGGCGTGGCGGCGATGGATAACAAGAGTATAAGGGTGGTGCTGGCCGACGATCACACCATGTTCCGCCAGGGTCTCGCGGAGATGCTCTCCACCGACGAGGATATAGAAATCGTGGGAGAGGCGGCGAACGGGGCCGAGGCGGTCGCCGTGATCGAGAGAGAAAAGCCGGACGTGATGATCCTGGACGTCGAGATGCCCGTAATGGACGCCAGGGAGGTGGTAGACGAGGTCGCGAGGCTCTCTTTCAGGCCGAAGATCGTGGTGGTTACCATGTTCGACCATCCGCATCTGGTGCGGGACCTGCTCGCGCGCGGGGCGAGCGCCTACCTGGTAAAGAGCGCCACGATGGAAGAGTTGATCTCGGCGGTACATACCGTCGTCCACAACCCTCGCGAGGACAACGTGACCATCGCGGTCCCACGCGAAGTGCTCGACCGGATCGAGCACCGAGATAGACACAGGCTCTCCGACAGAGAGATGGAGGTGCTGCTACTCGCGGCCCGCGGCCTCTCCAACCAGCAGGCGGCCGCCCTCCTCCGGCTCTCAGAGGCGACCGTCAAGCGCCACCTCGCCAACATCTACCAGAAGATGAACGTCAACTCCCGCGGAGAAGCAACCCGAAAAGCGCTCATGGAAGGTTGGATCTCCTCCCTGGACCTGACGCGAGACGGGAGAGACTAAGCCCCGCCGAAAAGCGAGGCTTACCCCTGGAAAACTTATCTCAGCCGAGCTTCGGCCGGATCTCCCGCGCGTAGAAGTCGAAGAAGCCTTTCTGCTCCGGCCCTATCTGCTGGATGTAGATCTCATCGAAGCCCGCCTCCTCGTACTGGCGGATGTTTTCGAGATACTTCTCCGGGTCCGGTCCGCAGGGGACTTCCTCGGCCACTATGTCCTCGGTGACGAGTTGGCTGGCCTGCTCGAAATGGGCCGGGGTAGGCAGAATCTGGGCCATCTCACCCGGTAGCTGCTCGTTGGGCCAGGTCCGGTGAGCCGTCTTGCGGGCCTGCGCCTCGTCCTCCATCCAGCAGACCTTCATGGCACTGTGGGCAGGCTTGTTTCCCCCACCCGACGACCTGAAGAGCGAGACGGCATCCGCGTCGGGGCCGACGTTGCAGTAACCGTCCCCGATCCGTCCGGCAAGCCGCGTCGCCTTCGGCCCGAAACCGGAGACGAGAACCGGAGGCGGCTCATCCGGGAGCGTGTAGATCCGGGCGTTCTCCACGGTATAGTGGAGTCCGTAGTGACTCTTCGTGCCGCCCTCCCACAAGAGGCGCATCACCTCTATAGCCTCTTCGAGCATCTCCAACCGCACGTCGGTCTCAGGCCACGCGTCCCCGAATATGTGCTCGTTGAGCGCCTCGCCGGACCCGACGCCCAGGAAGAATTTCCCGTTCAACATCACGGCGGAGGTGGCTGCGGCCTGGGCGATGATGGCCGGATGAATTCGGACGGTCGGGCAAGTTACGGCGGTCGTGACGGGGAGAGAGCAGACCTGGGAGAGCCCACCTATCACCGACCAGACAAACGGGCTGTTGCCTTGCTCCTCGGTCCACGGATGGAAATGGTCAGAGATCCAAAGTGTTTCGAACCCGGCCTCCTCAGCCATCCGGGCCTGATCCAACAACTCGAGCGGCCCGAACTCCTCACACGACAGAAAGTAACCCATCTTCGCCATACTCGCGCAACTCCTCTCAACAGGAACAATATACAGAAACTACCCTCTATCACGGCATAAGTAACCTGCGAACTCGGCGGATCTCTCCTCACCCATCATAGGAGACCCATAACTCCCGCTGAGACTGCCACGCAAGAATAAGACCCTGAAAGCGAAATATGATACAATAGTCACTATTAATAAATTCGGGTACCTTACCGGGATTTGAGTTGGAGTCAAAGCAGAGTTGAAGCCTCCTTCCCTGGGTTCTGAGCCCTTTTGAGAGAGAAGGCGGTTTTTCGTGTCTAACTACGATCTTAGCCAGGAGAAAAAGAAGTGTGACGGGGCATCCAGGGAGCGGGCCGGAAAGCGGAGTCGGGTCCGTCTCGCGGCCGCCTGGGTAGCGGCTTGCGAGCAGGAAGACCTCGCGCGCAAGCGGGCGCGGACCGCTGACGTGAGGCGGGTGGCGCAGGCAACCGCCTGGGAGCAGTTCGTGCGCTCGGAACGACGGGAGCTAGAGATGCGAAAAGACGGTCAGCTCATCGCATTGTTGGGTGAACCTCTGGCGGGAGAGTTGCCGGCTTCACTGCTGAGGCTGGCTTCAGAGGATCAAAAACAAGCCGCGGCGGGGCTGGTCGCGCTGATGAGCGGCGGGAAAGTTTCCTACAAGCACATAGACGAACTCCGCCCGGAAGACGTGCCGGCCAGAAACGCGGCGAACAGGTTGCGAACGACGTGGCTCAAGGAGCGCAGAGACGGTTGGCTCGGCCACGAGAAAGACCCATCGTAGCCGCGGAGCGCGCGACTGCCACTTACTACTCCTCTTTAGAAACCCAGTCGCCGTTGTCGTTCTTTTCGTACTTCTGCTCTACGGCAGGGGCGACCCGGTGCGCCCGGCTCTCCTCCTCGTATTGCTCCTCGGCGGAGTTGAAAGCCTCTTTGTAGATCTACTGCGCGTGACCGGGCAGGTTGTCTTTCACGCCGTCCGGTAGTTCCGAAGTCTTTCGATACGGCATAATTTCTCCTCTCCAGCTATGGTGAGCCACTTCGTACCCTCCGCGCCGACGCCGAAACTCCCGGCCTAGATTTTGTTCAGGCGGCAGGCGGCGAAGTCTTCCAATCTACCGAGTGCCTCCGGGAAGTTCTTTCTACCGAACCCGAGCCGGAAATAGTTGCCTCCGGCGCTGCCTCCGGCGCTGCCTTTGGCTCCGCCTGTTTCGTAGCCATAGGCTGTTCCGGGCAAGAGCATGACGCCCTCTTCTTCCGTGAGTTCTGAGGCGAATTGGTCCGCCGGGAAGTCAGCTTTCAGTTTCGGGAAACCGATACATCCGGCGCGGGGACGTTCCCACTCGAAGGTATCTCTCCAGTCGTCGAAAAAGCGGTCGGCGTGGGGCAGGTTGTCGGTGATGATCTCCATGCTGCGCGAGAGGACCGCATCACGGGCGCGCAGCGCTATCAGGGCGAGGATTTCGCTCGGGGCGCTGTTGCAGATGGTGGTGTAATCCTTGAAGCGAACCAGCTCGCCTAGAAGCCGCTCGTCGTGCGTGGCGACCCAACCGACCCGCAGCCCCGCCAGCGCGAACGATTTGGACATCACCCCGAGGCTCGCGGCTTTTTCGTAACGGTCGACCGCCGCCGGCAGCCGGTCCTTCGGGTCGTGCTCCAGTAGCCGGTACACTTCGTCCGAGAAGAGGTATGCGTCCGCGCCGCGGGCGATCTCGACCACTTCTCCAAAGACCTCCGCGTCGGGCAGAAACCCGGTCGGATTGTGCGGGAAGTTGATCACGATAGCCTTCGTCGTCGGCCTGATGGATGCCCGGAGCCTCTCCGGGTCCAAACTCCAGCCGTCTTCGTGTGACAATGGCAGCAGCGTCACTTCCGCCCCGGCGGCGCGGGCGACCTCGTAGAGCGACTGGTAGGCGGGCCAGGCGGCTACGGCGTGGTCTCCCGGCCCGAGGGCGACGTTCATGAAAGTGAAGATCGCCTCCTCAGCCCCGCTGAAGACCAGGACTTCCTCCGGGGCGACGCCTTCGTAGAGGCTCGCAACCTCCGACCTCAGCAGCGGATGTCCGGTTGACTCTGTATATCCGAGTGAGAGATCCTCCCAGAGCCGTCGCCCCTCTTCGTCGGCCAACTCCAGCAGCTCATCCAACCTGTAGCCTTCTATATCCGAAGAACTCAACAAATACGGCGCCCGGAACTCGTGTCGGGCGAAGTAGCGTTCCAGGCTGAATTCGGGGATCTTCACACGCTCTCCTCTCAGGTTACTCCCCGGAGTCTACACACTAAAGACCCCGATCAGGACGAGCACCGCGAGAGAAACGGCCACGGGTGGAACGACGGTCCGGACCACCTCCGCCTCCTTCCCCGCGATGCCGGCGGCGGTCGCCGCGAGGACCACCCGCTGGGGAGCCAGCATGGTCGCCTGGCTCCCAGCGACGTTCTGGAGCGCGGCGAGCGCGAGCGCGGAATGCCCCGAAGCAGTAGCTGCTTGCGCTTGCAACGGCATAAAGAGGGCGTTCGAGCCTGCGTTGGACCCCGTAAGCCCCCCACCGAGAGCCCCCACGAGAGGAGCCGCCGCCGGATACAGACTCCCGAAAGCCCCCACCGCCCCACCGGCGAGAAGCGCCGCCGCCCCGGATGCGGAGACGACCTGACCAGCCAGAATAAACGCCAGTATCGCAGCCGACACCGGCGCCCACTGGAGCAGCGTTCTCCTGACAGCTTCGACCACGACTCCCGATTCGAGCCGGAACAATACAACCGCAAAAGCCGCCGAAACCAGCAGCCAGGTGCCGGGACCGGAGAGCACCGGTCCCAGAACAGCGAGCCTCTCTCGAACAACCTGTGGGCCATTAGCGACCGCGAGCAAGCCCAGCAGCACGCCGTAAGGAGCGAGCGCCCGGTACGGCATCCGCAAACCTCGAAACCTGCCCGTCCTGGGCGCGAGAAAAGCGATGATCGAAGCGAGGCCGCCCGCCGCCCCGGAGAGCGCCGGTATCAGATACAGGCTACATATCAGCACGCCTGCTCCGCCGGTGAAGCTCACGAGCAGGACTTCGACGAGCCTGCTCTTGACCGCCGGAAGGCCGCCGGCCAGCGCCACGGCCATCAGACCATATACGGGGAACAGAGGCAAGGTCATCCAGGCGCTCGCGTCCGAAAGCCGCCCGAACGAAACACCCGCCAGGTCCGCACCGATCAAAGTGCCGATCCCCAGAGCCCCCCACGGCACCGAGAGCTGCCCCCAACTCGCCAGCGCCGCCGCCCGCAACGGCGAAAACCCGGCGGCCAACAGAATAGGCGTGCTTATAACCACCGCCACCCCAAACCCCGTCACCGACTCAAAAAACGGCGCCACCCCAACCACCACGAGCAACGCCAACCCACCGCGCTCCGGCTCTATCTCCCCCAAAAAAGAAGAAACCCTCCCAACCGCCCCTCCCGAAGAGAGCACGTTGAACAGCAACAACCCCCCGGCCAATATGTACAACACGTTCACCCCGGTCCCGAAACCAGCCAACGCCGCCTCCGGCACCCTCCCGACCCCAAACCCCGGCCAGAAAAGAGCACCAGCCAACGCCACGACCAACGCCGCCCCACCGGACGCCATAGCCGACCACCTCAGAAACAACAGGGCGACCCCCGCCACCGCAAAAGGCGAAAACGCCACCACATAACCTATTAATTCTTTCATGATAGAATATATTCTCACAGATGACTGGCGGCACTTCAAGAAAGAGTTTTGCGATGATAGATGAGGTCTCTTCCGGGCGGCTTGGTGCGCGGGTGCGGGAGTTGCGCCAAGAGCGCCGGTTGACGTTGGAGGCGTTGGCGGAGAGGAGTGGGGTGAGTCGCGCCATGATCTCCAAGATAGAACGTGGGGAGAAGAACCCTACGCTGGTCGTCGCGGCCAGGCTCTCCGAAGGGTTCGAGATATCTCTTTCGCAACTTGTCGGCATGGAAGAGCAGCGCGAGGTGGTAGTCGTCCCGAAAGAGCGCAGGATGGTCATGAAGGACCCGGAGACCGGCTTCGAGCGGCAGCTACTCTCGCCTTCTTTCGGCAGACGGGGCGTCGAGTTCGTCCGCAACGTCGTCCCCGAGGGGTCTACTTCCGGGGAGTTTCCGGCCCATAAAAAGGGCGTCCGAGAGTATGTAGTCATCGAGAAGGGCAGGCTTCGGGCAATTCTCGGAGGTGAGGAATATCTCCTGGAAGAGGGAGATTCCATCTACTTCGAGGCGGATGTGGGGCATCGCTTCGAGAACGCAGGTGAGGGAGAGTGCAGCTACTATCTAGTCATAGACTCCGGCGGCGCGTGAGAGAGTCGTGGAGGCTGCC
>JBBPZK010000258.1:0-3190 GCA_038199155.1 Rubrobacterales bacterium
CGGTGTCTCGGTGAACGGGGCGTCCATCTACTGCACCCACCAGCCCTGCCTGATGTGCGTGAAGATGATCATGAACTCCGGCATCGAGGAAGTCCACTACGCTGGAGGCTACCCCGACCCGCTCGCGATGGAACTCGCCTCCGAAGGCGGCCTCGGCATGATTAGGTTCGTGCTCGACGGAGGCTAGATAGCTTTTCGTCCTAACTTCTCGCTGACCTTCGTTCCCGAGGATCGGCCGGAGAGGCTCGTCGGCCTGATCCGGGATTTCGTACCGCTCGGAAATGGCGACACAAGTGTGTGAGAGTAACGAATGCTACCATTAGTAACCTTTCCGGCGGGAACCTGTTTGTCTATAGGGGGCGATGGGGCTTGAAACTAATTGCAACAGATGCGAGTTTGAGGTATAGTCAATGGCGATGGCGGAAGGAGATTCTCGAAAAAAAGCGTCCAAGACCAGCCCTGCTCGACTGGCCGGGATGGGGGTTGTATTCATGCTTTTTCTGGGGGTTTTGTCGGTGGCGGGTTACTTCTTGGATCAGGCGCTCGGGACGCTGCCTTTGTTCGTCTTGTTGGGCCTCGGGCTCGGGTTCGCCGGAGGACTCTACTACCTGTATCTGGAACTCAAGAAATTCGGCGTCGGGTGAGCGCCCACTGGCGGCTGGCTCTCCGGTGTGCGGCCTGGGTAGCAGTCCTGGCGGTTCTGGCGGCGGCGATAGTATTTTATTTGTACGACGGGGCGCAAGCGGGAGCACTTCTATATGGAGCGGGCGCAGGGTTGGTGAGCTTTGTTTCGATGGCTTTTACGGTCTCGTGGCTGACGGCGCGATCCAGAATATGGCAGGCAATGGGCGTCGCCTCTTTCGTGGCCCGGTACGGGTTCGTGGTGGTGGCGTTGGCGGTCCCCGCGTACCTCGGGCTCTGGCCGGCGGTTGCGATGATAGGGGGTTTCGGCGGGGTGTACCTGGCAGAGAACCTCGTGTTCTTGCCGGTGATGGCGATGGGGATGTTGAGCAAGAGGAGTGAAAAGCGCGACGCCGGAAACCCGGTAGTCGGAAGAGTAGAACGAAGGGTGGAGGTTTGACCGAAACGTTGGTGCTGGCGCAACTCAGTCAAGAGCAGATACGGGAGAAGATACTGCACACGTGGGACGCGGCTTCCCACGCCTGGGTCATACCGATAAAGATCGGGCCGGTAGACCTTTCGATCGACAAGTCCATTTGGTTCTTGTTTATAGGGGCGGCGATCACTTTCCTGATCCTGTTCGTTGGGAGCCGTCTCCTAAAGGACCGGCCAGGCGCTTATCAGGTGATCGTGGAAGATATCTACGGCTTCGGACGCAACCACATAGCCGGACAGCAGGGAGAGGAGGGGAGAAGGTTCTTTCCCTACACTCTGACGTTGTTTATATTCATCCTAACCCTGAATCTGCTCGGGCTTTTTCCGAATAGCTTCCCGGTCACGAGCAGCATATCTTTTACCTTCACTCTGGCTTTACTCACGTTTCTCATAACCCAGTATCAGGGTTTCCGGCGCAACGGCGTGGGCGGATACATGAAGAGCTTCGCGCCACCCGGTATGCCCAAACCTATGGTTCCGTTTATATGGGCTCTGGAGTTTTTGCAGCAGTTCACCCAGCCGCTTACGTTGGGTCTGCGGCTCTACGCCAACATGCTGGCCGGACACCTGCTTATCTTCGTGTTTCTGAGCCTCATCCTGACCTTCGGGGCTTTTGCGGCGGTTATCTCCGTGCCGGCGGCCATCGTGTTGTATGCTTTCGAGATCTTCGTCGCGGTCATCCAGGCGTATATTTTCGCTATACTCTCGCAGGTATACATAGAGCAGGCGATCTTCGCCAGTGATGCTCATTAAGGCTATCGGTAGAGTAAGTCAAAAGAAACAAAAACGGTTGAGAGGAGCAAGACATGGAAATATTGGCACTACTTCAGGCTAGCGATAAGGGATTGACGTACCTTGCGGCGGGCATCGCGGCCGGTGGGGGAGTTATTGGGGCCGGAGCCGGGATGGGTTACTTGATCGGCCAGACTATCGCGAGCATCCACCGTCAGCCGGAGGCTTTCGAGCAGACGCGGACGCTCATGTTCCTCGGCATCGGCTTGGTCGAGGCATTCGCCCTCTACGCGTTGGTCTTCGCCATCCTGTTTACCTTCGTCTTCGCTTAGAGACAGAAGAGGAAAGGAGAGTATATGGGTGGTGGCTCAGGCGTATTCGACCTACCGAATGTAAGCCTGATCTTCTGGGAAGTAGTTTCCTTCGTTATCTTGCTGGGCCTGTTGTACTGGCTCGTGTATCCGCCGATTCGGGACCAGATCCGGCGTCGGCAGGGCCAGATCGAGGACGCGATCAACGAGGCCGAGAAGACTCGCGCCGAGGCCAGAGAGCTTCTAGCCGAGTACCGGCGCCAGATAGAGGAAGCTCGCGGTGAGTCGCGCAAGATCCTCGAAGAAGGCCGCAAACAGGCCGAAGCCCAGCGCGAGCGGACCAAGCGCGAAGCCCGAGAGGAAGGCGACCGCATAATCCAGCGTGCCCGTGAGGAGATAGAGCGCGAGCGCGACTCTGCCCTGCGCGAGGTGCGCCGGGAAATCTCCGGGATGGTCATACAGGCCTCCGAGCAGGTCATCGGCCGCGAGGTCGACGCCGACGAGCACGAGCGGTTGATCTCCGAGGCTCTCGACGACCTCGAAGCGGAGATCGCCGGCTCCACCGCCGGAAGCGGGGCTGCTTGAGCGCCGTTTCGACTTACGCAGAAGCCCTCTTCGAGGCTGCCCGCGAGCAGGGGGACGTGGAACAAGTCCTCGAAGACCTAAAGGAGTTCGCCGCCGCGCTCGACGAGAACGAGGAGCTACAACAGTTCTTCTACGGTGGTCAGGTCACCGAGACCCAAAAACGCCGGGCCATAGAAGCTCTCACGGAGGACATGGAGCAACCGACTACCAACTTCCTGAAGGTGCTCTCTGACAACGGGCGGGAGGACATCCTCGAAGACGTGCTCCAGCGCTACGAGGACCTTGTAGAGGAGCATCTGGGCCGGGTCGAGGTGCGGGTTACGACGGCGGTTGAATTGTCGGAGGACTCTATAGAGCGTTTGAGGGAGCGGCTCGGAAGGATACTCGACGGCCGGGAGGTCATATTGGAGACTCAAGTAGACTCCGAGCTTCTCGGCGGGGCGGTC
>JBBPZK010000259.1:0-4516 GCA_038199155.1 Rubrobacterales bacterium
GGTTCGATCTGGGCTCTAGTCTTCTTCGCCGCCACGATGGGCGTTCTCTGGCTCGTCGTCCGGCTGCTTGAATTCGGCAGCGGACCAGGTTTACTCGGCGGCGTCTCCGGCTTTTTCGCCAGCTTCCCGATACTCCCGATCCTGGTTGTCTTCCTGCTAGCGATGAGGTTCACCTCAATCGGCCGCTACCACGGGTCCGAGCACAAGGTCGTCGCCGCCTACGAGACCTACGGCGAGGTTACGCTCGAAGGGGCGCGCAATAGCAGTCGCCTCCATCCTCGCTGCGGCACGAACATCCTGATCTACATAATCCTGGCCTCTCTCATCGCCCCGCTCATAAGCTGGCCCGGCTACTCTGTGGCCCAGTTCATCCTCATCTCCGAGGCGTGGTACGTCTTCGGGGAGAGCCGCCCGTCCATCGCCATTGGCAACTTCCTACAACGTTACTTCACCACCACCGAGCCCACGCGCAAAGAGCTGGAGGTAGCCGTCGAGTCGATGAACCAACTCCTGAGACGCGAAGAAGGGCGGACGGGCAGCGATGCAAAACCCACCGCCATCCGCCCTTAACACCCTCGAAAGTCGCAGTTGACGACTGCTGAGGAGCTTTTCTTACTTTCCTTACACCTGCTCGGTCGGCATTATCAGGAGTTCGTTGACGTTGACCCGCTGGGGCTGGGTGACGGCGTAGGCGATGCCGTTTGCGATGTCCTCGGACTCCAAAATTTCGATGCTCGTGATGGCGCTGACACCTTCCTGGGCTTCCTCGTCTGTTATGTGGTTCGTTAGTTCGGTCGCTACGGCTCCCGGCTCGACGACCGTCACCCGGATGCCGTCACCGGCCAACTCGCCCCGCAGCGCTTCCGAGATGGCGTTGACGGCGAACTTCGTCCCGGAGTAGACGCCGCTGGTCGGGCGGCTCCTGCGCCCCGCGACGCTGGAGATGTTGACGATGTGCCCCGAGCCCTGACGCTTCATCACCTCGATGGCGGCATCGGTGACGTAAAGGAGGCCGAGCACGTTCACGTCGAACATCTGACGCCACTCGCCCGAGAGGCGCTTCTCCACCTTGGAGAGAAGCATGACGCCCGCGTTGTTGACCAGGATATCCACGCTCCCGAACTCTTCCTCGGCTTTACGGATCAGGTCGTGCGCCTGCTCCTCGTCGGTCACGTCGCACTGAACCGTGAGTACGCTGGTCCCGCCGCTCTCCATCCGCTGCTTCAGGTCCGAGAGACGCTCCTCGCGCCTGGCGGCGATCACCACGTTCGCGCCCTCGGCCGCCAGCGCCTCTGCCGTCGCCTCGCCGATGCCGCTCGAAGCACCCGTCACAACCGCTACCTTACCATCCAATTTCGCCACGAGAAAACCTTTCTATACGGTTTCGAGAATCGTTTGCTTTCCGAGGATACCATCTGGGCGGCGTTTCTCAGGTTGGTTCCCGAGAAGACCACTTTTGGCTTATCCTTGAAGGACCCAGGTGTCCTTCATCTTTCCGCCGCTTGAGATGTTGACGACGTGTTTGCCGGGGGCTGCCACGCGGCTCAGGCAACCGGGGATCATTTCGACCACGCTAAGGTCCTCGGGGTCGTGGGCGAGGACGAGCATCCGGTAGTCGGCGTAGGAGTCGCGCAGGATGAACCCGTCCGTCCCGTTGGTCTCGCAGAGGACGTGGGTGGAGAAGTCGATCATCTCCTGGGCGATGTACTCGACCGGGTTTTCCTCGACGGTCTTTCGGAACTTCTCCACGGACTTCTTTGTCTCCTCCGGTCCGATCATGACTTCCTTGCCGCCGTAACCTCCCCGGCTCTTGACGACCAGCTCCCCGAAGTGTTCCATCACGTACTCGCGCTCCTCCTCGACGGCCAGCGACCAGGTTGGGGCGTTCTGTATGAGAGGCTCTTCCCCGAGGTAGGTCCGGACCATCTCCGGCACGAAAGCCCCGACTCCCTTATCGTCTATGACCTCGGAGTTCGGGGCGAAGAGGACGTGGACCTTTCCCTCTACGTGGCACTCCAGGAGGCCGGGTACTTCGGCGTAGAGCCTATCCTCGTCCACGCGTTCGTAGATCGCATCTATCCGGCGGCCTGTCGGCTTGTGCAGCAAATACCCGTCCCTCCCAATTCCGAGCTCTCCGGTCTCGGCCAGGACGGCGTTCATCTCTTCGGCGTAGATATGATGGTCGAGGTAGAACTGGTCGGAGGGTCCGCTCGAAACGACCGCGAGTGTGGCGTCTTTGCCTTTTGGGGAGGCGGCGCGTAGAGAATCGCCGAGGCGGGCGAGCCAGCCGTCGAGGCTTCGTACAGGAAGTTCCGGGTAGGAGTTTGGGAAGAAGACTTCGCGGCTCATCTTGCGGCGGCGGGTCATGGCGGCGAGGCCGACGGGCATCTTTGCGTTCTCTTCTATGACGAGGTAGTCCCAGCCGCCGGTCTCTCCCGCTCTGCGGCTCTCGGTGGCTACCACGTCGAAGGCTATTTGCCGGACCGGCACCGGGCCGAAGCGGTTGGGGGTCGCGGTGTCGTAGAGGATGCTCGATTCGATCACGCTTCGCGGGACGACTTCTTCCTTGCCGGCTTCTAGGCGGCTCAAGAAGACGTTGATGGCCTGCATCCGCTGGACGAGGCCTCGCTCCAGCCGCTCCCAGTCGGAGGCGGGGACGAGGCGGGGGATC
Source organism: Rubrobacterales bacterium (assembly GCA_038199155.1). GTDB lineage: Bacteria > Actinomycetota > Rubrobacteria > Rubrobacterales > Rubrobacteraceae > JBBPZK01. The sequence goes on from JBBPZK010000259.1 coordinate 2,672, forward strand.
CAATCAGTCGGGTGCGTCTTGTCTCCTTTGTGTATCCCGAAAGCGTGTTGCTCGTCGAGGAGAAGGCCGTGCGCCCGGCGCTGGTTCTCCTCCCAGTTCTCCGGTCCCGTGCGTTCCAGCTCTTCCAAAACCGGCTCGTAGATCCGGCGCGGGCTGTCGTCTGGAAGAAAAACTTCGTTGGTTCCTGGGAGTTTGCGCTCTAGTCTCATGTGATCGGAATTATACTGATGTAATGCGGGTAAGTGTTTAGATGAGATCCAGGGAACATTATGTACAAGAGGAGCGGCCGTGAGCGATAACTTGGACCCGAGGAGAACCGACCCGAGGACGGGGCAGGATAGGCAGGGACCGGGGGAGCGTATAAAGAACGAGACCGGGGTAATGCTGCTCGCGGGCAGGATCACCGCCGCGCTCGGCTTGCTCCTCGCCATCGGCGGCATCGGCGGCGCTTTTCTCGGCCTCGGCGCGGGCGTTTCTGCAGGGGCGCTCGGCATAGTGTTTGGCATAATAGGTTACTTTCTCGGCGCCAGGAAGTTCGGGCTGGCAGTGATAATTCTTTCCACGGGCGCGCTGTTCTTCGGGCTCGCCGCGAGCCAGGGCCTCATCCCCGGTATCCATCAGTACGACCGCACCCTGCCGCCGAACGCCCCCGGCGCCGGAGGCAGCGGCTAACCCGTCCGTCCAGCTACGCGACAGGAGGACCCCTTGACCGAACCGCAACCGTCTTACGCGCCGGAAGAAGGTAATAGGTCAGGGCGTCGTCTGGGACGCAACTGGGCCATAGCCGGGATCGTCTCCGGGGTGGTGGCCGTAGTCCTGATCCCGATACTCTTCGGACCTCTCGGCGTGATCCTGGGAATAGTCGGGACCGTCAAGGGCTCCCGCAGGCTCGGCGTAACAGCAATCGTTGTTAGCGTCCTGGGCTTCGTGCTCGGCATCATACTCAGCGCCATTATCCTCTAGTTCGTAAACCAGCGGTAGAGAGTCGCGCCCTGGGCCGGTATACTGCGGGGCAGGATGGAGAGAATCAGGCTTACACTGCCCGGTGAGAAGCGGACGCGCGGGGAGCGTGCCCGGCTGTACGTCCGCTGGATGCCGCACCTCGGCACGGAAGCCGTTGCCCTCTACGAACTGCTCAGGGTGCTGCCGGATATCGGGCTCGACAGCGCCGAACCCGAAGAGTTGGCCGAACTCCTCCGCTCCACCCCGCAGAGCGTCGAGGAATCTCTCAGGAGGCTGAAAGAGACGGGTTTTCTGCTGGAGCGGGAAGGCTGGTTCGAGGTCGCGGAGCATCCGCCCATCGCCGCCCGGAAAGATACCGTGAAGACGGAGAAGGTCGAGGATGTTCCTGCCGAGACTTACGATATAGAGATCGTGCGGGCGGAACCGGAGGGTGTTACGCCGGACGACTACTTCAAGTTCATGGGAAGTTTGCCGGCGCCGCACATCCTGGAGTTCTTGAACGGTTACTGCGGTCGGGACGGGGTTTCGCCGGAGGTCGTGAGGGAGGCTTTGCGGATCGCCAGCGAGCGGGACGCCCGGAGGGTCGGTTACGTGCGGAGCATCCTGGAACGATGGGTCGAGCGGGGCGTCAAATCCGTCGAGGACGTTGAGAGGTTCGAGCAGGACCGAAAGCTCCGGCTGGTCGAGGAGAGCGGGGCCGTAAGGGGAGGAGCTTTGAGGGTCGGAGAGGGGGTGAGGGGTGGAACGGATAGACAATCTGCTGCCAGACGCCGGGAGGATTACAAGTGGTTCTTCGGCGAGTAGGAAACGGGCCGGCTCCGCCGACGCTTTGAGACTCGACGACAAGGTCTGTCCCCACTGCGGCCGGGAGTTGCAGGCCGA
>JBBPZK010000260.1:0-4818 GCA_038199155.1 Rubrobacterales bacterium
AGAGACGAACTCCTCGAAGCCGTCCGGGGCGCCGCCGGCATCCTCTCCGTACTCACCGAAAACATCGACGCGGAGGTCATGGACGCCGCCGGGGAAGACTTGAAGGTCATCGCGAACATGGCCGTTGGCTACGACAATGTGGACCTTGAGGCAGCAACAGAGCGGGGCGTCGTCGTCACCAACACTCCCGGCGTCCTGGACGAGACGACCGCCGACACCGCTTTCATGCTCCTGCTCGCCGCCTCGCGCCGCCTCGGTGAGGGCGAGCGTCTCGTGCGCTCCGGTCGGTGGGGCGCCTGGGGACCGATGCAACTCACCGGCCCCGACGTTTATGGCAAGAGGATCGGGATAATCGGCATGGGACGCATTGGGCAGGCCACCGCCCGACGAGCCATCGGCTTCGACATGGAAATCTTGTACAGCAGCCGCTCCCGCAATGAGGAAGCCGAACGAGATCTGGGAGCGAAATGGATGCAACTCGACGACCTGCTGCACGAGTCCGACTTCGTTTCTATACACACCCCGCTAACTCCCGAGACTACGCGCCTGATCGGTGCTGCGGAGCTTGAGAAGATGAAGCCCACCGCTATCCTCGTAAACACCTCGCGAGGCCCGGTGGTATACGAAGCGGCATTGGCCGACGCGCTCGAAGACAAGCAAATCTTCGCCGCTGGCCTCGACGTGTACGAAGATGAGCCGAACGTTCACCCGAAGCTCCTCGAACTAGAGAACGTCGTCCTCGCCCCGCACATCGGCAGCGCCTCCATCGAGACCCGCGATAGGATGGCGACCCTCGCCGCAGAGAACCTAGTTGCGGTCTTGAGTGGCAAGCGACCAAGTAATCCGGTCGAAAGTTTATAGGTATAAGGAATATGACTGAGAATGCCAGAGACAAGTGGGCGGAGTGGCTGCTGGAGCGTCGGTTTGGTGGGATTGATCCCGAGCGGAGAAAGGCGTTCGTGGACTTCTTGATCCCGGTTCGAGACCGGGTGCTGGAAAACGCTGGGCTCTCCGGAGTAGAAATCCTGCTCGATGTAGGGGCCGGCGACGGGCTCATAGCTTTCGGAGCACTCGCAAGGCTTGGCGAAGGTGGACGTGTGATCTTCACCGACATCTCCCAGGACCTCCTGGACCACTCGGAGAAACTGGCGAAGGAGGCCGGCGTCGCGGAGCGTTGTTCTTTCCTGCGCGCTTCCGCCGACGATCTCTCAGCTCTCGGAGATGGGTCGGTGGACGTGGTGACGACACGCTCGGTCCTGATCTACGTGGAGGACAAACAGCGAGCCTTTGCAGAGTTCCATCGGATCTTGAAGCCCGGCGGACGGTTCTCCATCTTCGAGCCGATCAACCGTTTCAGTTCCCGCTCCTACTCCACCGAAGCGAGTTTTTTCAATGGCTACGACGTAACGCCGGTTCGGGACGTCGCCCGAAAGGTATGGAGCGCCTATGAGCGGCGTCAGCCTCCTTACACCGACCCGATGCTCAACTTCGACGAACGTGATCTCCTGGACCTGGCTGAAGACGCTGGTTTCGAGGAGGTATATCTGGATTACGAGGCGGAGGTGACACCCGGCGACCGGGCGACCTGGGGCAGAGTCCACGGCTGGGACACCTTCCTCGAATCCTCCGGAAACCCGAAGATACCCACCATGAAAGAGGCCATGAACGAGACATTGACACCGGAAGAGACCGAACGTTTCACTGAGTACCTCCGTCCGCTGGTAGAGCGAAACGAGAGGGCGGCGCGCACGGCCAGCGCCTACCTTTGGGCCGTAAAAGGAGGTGCCTGAGTGTCTGACGAGAGACGGGTTGCCCTCGTAACCGGGGCGGGGCGCGGAATCGGACGCCGGGTGGCGCTGGAGTTAGCCGGGCGCGGTTACGCCGTAGCCGTCAATGACCTGCGCGAGCCGGAAGAAGTGCTGGGGGAGTTGCGGGACACTGGCATGGAGGCGCTCTCCGTGCCGGGCGACGTTTCGGACGAGGCGGCGGTGGGGGAGATGGTCGGGACGATCGTGGAACGTTTCGGGCGGATAGACGTGTTGGTCAACAACGCCGGGGTGAGCTTCATAACTCCCGCCGAGGAGACGAGCCTCGCCGACTGGAACCGGACACTCGCCGTGAACCTGACCGGGCCGTTCCTGATGTGCCGGGAGTTCGGGAAGGTGATGCTCGAACAAGGGCAAGGGAGCATCGTGAACATCAGCTCGGTGGCGGGGTTGCTCGGCGTCTCGGATCGGGCAGCGTACAACGCGAGCAAGCACGGGCTCGTCGGCCTGACGCGAACCCTGGCAGCCGAGTGGGGTGGGCGCGGCGTGCGGGTGAACGCCGTGTGCCCCGGATGGGTAAAGACGGAGATGGACGATGAGGACCAGGCGGGTGGCGGTTACACCGACGCGGACATCGAAGACCGGGTCCCGATGGGCCGTTTCGCCAGGCCGGAGGATATAGCGCGTGCCGTAGCATTCCTTGCCGACCCGGAGCAGAGCGGCTTCGTCAACGGTCATACCCTCTCCGTAGACGGCGGCTGGTTCGGAGACGGAAGTTGGGAGAGCTTGCGACGCCGCAAGCAGGGGAGTTGAGGTCGATCCTCCGTCCTGTAAACTCTTCTCCCGTGAAAGCCGGAACGGGAAGAGTAATAATTTTGTTAAAGAGAGCCGTTGGAGCGTGTCCGCTCCTGCTGGTACTCCTGTTGGTCGCTGGTAGCAGCAACTCCTCGAATAATTCGAACGGTCCATCCAGGACCGCGTCCAACGACCGGGCCTCCACCGTGGTCGCCCCCAGGAAGACGGATTGGGTCAGGTTCGGCTTCGATCCTGCTCGCAGCGGCGTCAACCCGGAAGAGAAGACCATCACGACGAAAACGGTGGGCGGACTTCATAAACTCTGGAGCGTGAGTTTGCCAGATATAGTCGACTCTTCTCCGGCGCTCTTGCACGACCTCGAAGTCTCGGGTAAGACTCGCGACGTGCTCTACGCGACGACCAAAGGTGGCAGTATCGTCGCCCTCGACGCCGGAAATGGCAGACTTTTCTGGAGCCACAAGCCCTACGGGCCGAACATCACGACCTCTTCGCCGGTCGTGGACCCGTCGAAGAAACTCGTCTTCTCCTACGGGCTCGACGGCGACCTTCACAAGTACGACGCCGCAACCGGCAGAGAGACAAAAAGCGAAAATTGGCCGGCACGCATCACGAAGATGCCCGAAACGGAGAAGGGTTCTTCGGCTCTCAACATCGCTGACGGGCGCGTCTACGCTACCACTAGCGGCTACCTCGGGGACTCGCCTCCCTACCAGGGTCACGTCGTCGCCGTCGACGAGGGTAGTGGCAAATCCGAGGTCTTCAACAGTCTCTGCTCTAACGACCGCCGCCTGCTCTCGTACGGCGATTGCTCTTCGCAGCTCTCCGGCATCTGGGGGCGCGGGGGAGCCATCGTAGACCGCGCGACGAACAGTGTTTTCACCACGTCCGGCAACGGGCCATTCGACGCCAATAGCGGCGGGAACGACTATGGCGACAGCGTCTTGAAGCTCGGCGACAAGGGTTTGCGGCTGCAAGGTTCTTACACACCGGAGGATTATCGTCGGCTTCAGGAGAAGGATGCCGACCTCGGGAGCGTCTCTCCGGCGCTGCTACCGGAGATCCCGGAGAGCAAGACTCCAGATATGCTCGTCCAGGGCGGCAAGGACGGGAAGCTACGCCTGATCGACCGAAAGAACCTCGACGGCAACGGTGGTCCCGGACACGTCGGCGGAGCTTTACAGGTTGTCGACTCAACCGGGTGCGGGACTTTTACCCAACCCGTGGTTTGGAAGAGTGGAGATAGGATCCGCCTAATAGTAGCCGGGAACTGCGGCCTCGCCTCGTACCGGGTGCGAACCGATAATAGCGGCAAGACAAGCCTCAAGCTCGACTGGAAAACCGACGATGGGAGCACCACGCCGGTCCTTGCCGGAGGCGTGCTTTTCGCCGCCACGGACGGAAACTTGCTGGCGCTCGACCCGACAAACGGCCGTCACCTGTGGTCCAGCAAACAGGGCAGCGCCGGTGGCTCGATAGGCGACATTCACTGGGAGAGCCCAATCATCGCCAACGGCAGAGTATACGTCCCGGACGAATCAGGCGCGATGATCGCCTACGGTCTCGGCAAGTAGGACTACCGGATAGGACGCTTCTCCATCAACTTCTCTGGAGTTTTAATCTCCTCGAAGCCATATCTCCGGTACAGTTCGTGCGCGTCCTTCGTGGTCAGCCGCCAGGCGAGACCCGGGCGGGAGAGCACGACTTCTACGAGCCACCGGCCGAGCCCTCGTCCCCGATGCGCCTCCAGGATGAACACGTCCGACAGATGGGCGACGGTAGTATGGTCCGTCAGCACCCTGGCGTAACCGACTTGTTCCCCTTCTCCGTAGACGCCGAAGTTGAGTGAGTTGTCGACGGAGCGCTGCACGACTTCGACCGTCCTGTCGGCGGCCCAGTACGAGTTCTTCAGAAAACCATGTATGAGCGTGATGTCCAGCCTGGAAGTATCGTCGCTGATAACGTATTCTCCGCGTCGCAACTCGATCACGCGGGGCTTCCTAACCGGAAGTTTCCGGTTGCACGAAGACAGAACGTGCCAACGATTCTCCTAGAGAGCTTATCTTGCCGTCCTCGTCCTCGACCGTAACGACGCCGTCGAGGTCGCGTACCTCTCTTACTACTAACAGCCTTCCGGGGAGAAGGTTCCGGCTTTCCAGGTAGTCCAGGATCTGGGCCTCGTCGTTCCTGACCTTCGAGATGCGTACTCTCTCACCTGTCGCGGCTTCCGCGAGCGGCA
>JBBPZK010000261.1:0-9046 GCA_038199155.1 Rubrobacterales bacterium
ACCATAGACGAGAAAAAGCGAATTCTGCTAAATAACATCCATGGCGTGGACATAGACTCGCAGGCCGTGGAGGTTACGAAGCTCTCGTTGCTCATCAAGGTACTTGAGGGCGAGTCCGAGCAGAGCCTCCAGACGCAGCTAAGGATGTTCCACGAACGCGCCCTGCCAGACCTGAGCGCGAACATAAAGTGCGGCAACTCCCTGATCGGGCCGGACTTCTACGAACATCAAGACTTAGCTTTGTTCGATGATGACGATTGGCACCGTATCAACGTCTTCGATTGGAAGGACAACTTTCCACAGATCTTCGCTGGAGAGAACCCCGGTTTCGATGCAGTGATTGGCAACCCGCCTTACGGAATCGTCTTCGATAACGATGCAAAAGATTATTTGGAGAAGCATTACCCAGCATTTATACGGAACAACGATAACTACGCTGCATTTTCACAAAAGGCTGTCGAGTTGTTGAGCGTGAACGGCTTGTTTGGATTCATCATTCCAAATACCTTTTTGATCGGTCCTTTCTTCGATAATCTCAAACGACAAATTCTCGCAGTGGCTAACGTTAGGCAAATTGTGGATTTTGGCCTTAACCAGGTTTTCCCTGCTCCGAATGTGTTTACCGCACTGTTATTTCTCAGGCGTAAAGAGTTAGCAGAAAATCACTCAAAAATATCTACGGAATTTATCAAAGTACCAGACTTGGAGTCTTTTCCTCAATCTCTCGACGTAAAACTATTGGATCAAACGGCTCTTGAGTCTCTACGCTGGTCGCCTGCAGATTCTCTTGTGATTCATACCCTTCAAAATACTTGTGAGCTTGACCAACTAGCGCGGGTGAAAGACGTAGGATTGAATTACTGGACAAAAGGTCGTGGTAAAACGCGTGGCGGCTCAATTGCCAGCCGGGTCTTATACAAGGGAGACGCGCAGAACCCGGAGGACAAACCCTACTTAAAAGGTAGAGATATCTCCAAGTATTTCATAAGTTTCGGTGGTCAGTGGCTTCGACATGACTACCAGGCGTATCTAGACCCAGGTGTTGACACGATGCGTTTCAGTCCAGAATTTTTGCAAAGAGAGAAAATTATCTATCGGCAGACGTCAGATCGGATCGTTGCTTCTATAGATAGAGACGAGATGCTGACCGATAAGACCTTACATACTATTGTCGCAAGAGATGAATGGCAGAACGACCTCAACTTACGTTACTTGCTGGGTATCTTGAACTCCAACTTTATGAACTACTTATATCAAGTTTTAGCTCAGGAAGAAGGTCGCACGTTCGCACAGGTGAAAGTTTTTAGAATGAAGCAACTCCCCATCCGCACCATAGACTTCTCCAACCCGGAGGACGCGGCACGGCACGAGAAGATGGTGGGGCTGGTGGGGCGGATGCTGGGGCTGCACGAGAAACTGGCGGAGGCGAAGTTCGAGCGGGAGCGAACGGTGATCGGACACCAGATCTCCGCCACCGACCGCCAGATAGACAACCTCGTCTACGAGCTATACGGCCTCACCGACGAGGAGATCAGGATGATTGAGTAGGCGGTGGACTGAAGCGCAGAGCTTCCTCGCTAAAATACAACATCTACTTCCATCCTCATCTCACGGTCAGCCCCGAGTACGGCTTGGAAAGATACTCCCGGCGTTGTCCCAGCTAGCGTGGGCACACCCACGCAACAGCAGGTCACTCGCCATCTTCCGTCCTCCCATAGCGGGGACGGCTTCGTTGGTTTCCACTAAGCCGCGATCCGGACCTCTACCGTCCCGTCGCGCCCGAGTACGGCGCGGAAAGCTGGTGTGTTGCCGCTTGTAAACGACCTCTGGGAGTCGCTCTCCGGCGACAAGCGCCCCGATGCATAGAGAGCGAAGGTTGTAGCATCACCCGGTTAACTCCGGCGCTACAGCCTATTCCCTCGTTCCCCAAGCTTGCCGGGGACCCCTGTCGAGGACGGTCGAGGATGCTGCTAAAGTGGAGGCCAGTGTCTGTTTTGATCAGGTAGTGGCCGTCTTCTCGCTCTCGCTGGCCTCCTGGATCTCTCCGGGACGGAACTTGTCCTCCCACAGCGAGGTCTCGATGTCCTCCAGGCTGCGTCCAGCGAGCTCCGGGACTTTCCACAGGATGAACAGGAACGCCAGCACGTTGAACGCGGCGTACATCCACATGGTAGGCCCTACTCCTATCGCGTTGATCGTCGTGAGCAGGGTGAGGGTGATGAGCAGGTTGGTACCCCACAACGTCGTCGCCGTTGCTGCGGTCCCAGCGCCGCGTGCCGCCAGTGGGTAGACCTCAGAGCCGGTCAGCCAGCCCATGATCTGTATGCCGCCCGCGGTGAAGAACATGAACACTATCAGGCAAGCGATGATGAACGGGGCCGTGTTGGCGCTATCGCTCCCGGTCACGAACACCACTCCGAGCACCGCCAGGGCCACCGCGGCGCCTGGAGTCATTATAAGGTTGAGCCGACGACGGCCGACCCGGTCAACGATAGCCAGCCCAACCACGTTCATGATCACGTACGTCACCGCGAGCGCGACGCTGACGAGCAACGCGCCGCTCTTCTCAAACCCGTTGCTGGTCAGGATCGTCGGCGCGTAGTAGATGATCATCTCTATGCCGCTTAGCTGGGTGAACAGCGCTATCCCGCAACCGACGATGACGGCGGGCCGAACCCACGGCTGACTCAGGCCTTTCCAGCCGCTTATGGATGACTCGCGCACTTCCTCCTCCACCTCGACGATGCTATTCAACTCCTCCTCGACGTCGTCCTCGCCCCGCACCCGCTGCAGGTTGCTCCGGGCGTCTTCTATACGGTCTACCTTCACCAGCCAGCGCGGGCTCTCGACCAACCGAAGCATCAGTACCAGCATCAGCGCCGCCGGAATCGCCGCCACCCCGATCATCCACCGCCACGACAGCAACTGGCTCGCCCCAACGATAGTCGCGATCAAGATGCCGACTCCAATCGCCACCTGGAAGGTCAACACGACGCGACCGCGGATCTTCGGTGGGGAAAGCTCTGCGACGAACATCGGCACCGTCTGGGTGGCCCCCCCAACCGCCATGCCGAGCACCACCCGCGCCAACGCGAGCGTGAGCGGCGTTGGCGCGAGGCTGGCGGCCAAAGTCCCGACCACGAACACCCCCGCGATGATCAAGATGGTGCGGTGGCGACCGTACTGCTCGGAGAGGCGGCTACCCGCAAGCGCGCCAATAACCGCGCCGAGCAAAATGCCGGCCGCGATGACCTGCTGCCATTGATCACCGACATTGAAGTCATCCTTAATCTGCAACAACGCCCCGGAGATGATGCCGGTGTCGTAGCCGTAGAGAGCCCCCCCTATCGCCGACACAACCGCCGTCAACACCAGGATGGTAGTCACCCGCGGCCCACGCGATGATCCTCCCTCGTTGCGCTCATCCCCCGATACATGCTCGTTATCAGCCATCTCGGCCTCCTCGAGTCGGCGGTGGTTTGCCACCGCATTTTAAAACAAGTGAAATTCAGCCCACCCTTGACTGGCATCTTAAGCTCGACAGTTTGCTCGCACAACAAGTACTTAGCGTCACCCCGGCATGAGCATTGTTGACAAGAAAGAGATTAATGCTACGAAAAACATCGCCAACAAGGAGACAGTTACCCGCCCACGGCCCTCCGTCGCCGTGGTCTACTGCGGCATGCGCGTTCTCGTCCATCTTGTATTCTTCGGGTCGGCGTCGCCGGGCGCTGTTCACTTGTTGTTGACTTCCCAGCCCGACTCGAAAGCTGTTTGAAGCTCGCCGGGATACTCCCTTCCTATACGGTTTGCGGCGCAGCAGACATTTCCGCGAGGGCTGTTTGCGCGGCGGCCAAGCGGGCTACAGGCACCCGGTACGGAGAGCAGGAGACATAGTCCAGGCCCGTCTCGTGGAAAAACTTTATGCTCTCTGGGTCGCCGCCATGTTCCCCACAGACGCCCAACTTGAGGTCGGGGTTTATCTCGCGGCCTTTCGTGCAGGCCATTGAGACGAGTTGGCCGACGCCGTCCACGTCTATGGTCTCGAATGGGTTCTTGGAGAGAATACCCCCTTCGAGATACCGGTCCAGGAAGGCGCCTTCGGCGTCGTCGCGAGAGAGACCGCAGGTGGTCTGGGTGAGGTCGTTGGTGCCGAAAGAGAAGAAGTCCGCTTCCCCGGCTATTTTGTCCGCCACCACACAGGCCCGGGGTAGCTCTATCATGGTGCCGATCCGGACCGGGACCTCAGGTCCGAGGATCTCCGCCACCACATCTTCGATCTCACCGCGAACCTCCGCAAGCTCCGGCCTAAAGCCGACCAATGGGACCATGATCTCAATGATGGGATCGTGACCTTCTTCCTTCACCGCTTTTGCAGCCTCGGCAATGGCCCGGGCCTGCATCCGGTAGAGTCCGGGGCGGACGATGCCCAACCGACAACCCCGCAAACCAAGCATCGGGTTCGCCTCTTCCAGGCTTTCTACGACCCGCAGTTGCCGCCTTATCTCCAGAGCTTCTTCGGAGCTTCCGTCCTCCAGTTCGGCGAGCTGTGCGTACAGCTCTTGAGAGTCGGGGAGGAACTCGTGGAGCGGCGGGTCGAGCAGGCGTATGGTGACCGGCAGGCCGTCCATCGCCTTCAAGATGCCCTCGAAGTCGCCTCGCTGGAGCGGGGCGAGCCTATCGAGCGCTTGCGTGGTTGTTTCCTCGGTGTCGGAGAGGATCATCTCCCGTACGATCTCCAGCCGCCCGTCCTCCATGAACATGTGTTCCGTCCGGCACAGTCCTATTCCCTCAGCCCCAAGCTGCCGGGCTTTCTCCGCGTCTTTTGGAGTATCGGCGTTTGCTCTGACCCCCAGGGTACGCATCTCATCCGCCCAGGCGAGGACCTCCTCAAAGTCGTCGCTCATCTCGGCTTCGACGAGCGGAGCCTCCCCTTCAACCACCCGGCCGGTCGAACCTTCGATGGTGATGGTATCGTCGGTCCCAAAAGTCTTGCCGTTTATGTTGAGTTCCCTGGCGGAGGCGTCTATTCTGAGCGCCTTGCACCCGGTTACGGCTGGTACACCCATTCCCCGCGCGACCACGGCGGCGTGGCTCGTCATGCCACCGAGGGCCGTCAGCGTGCCTCTGGCGCAGACCATGCCGTGTACGTCGTCGGGGGTGGTCTCTTTGCGCACCAGGATGACGCTCTCACCGGCGCTACCTCGCTCCTCGGCCTCTTCGGCGGAGAAGACGATCTTCCCCGTTGCCGCCCCCGGTGAGGCGGGCAGGCCTACGGCGAGGACTTCCAGGTCGGCCTCGGGGTCTATGTACGGGTGGAGCACCTGATTGAGTTGGTGAGGATCCACCCTCATCACGGCTTCTTCGCGGCTGATGATGCCTTCTTCGGCCATCTCCCGCGCGATCCTGAGCGCCGCGACGGCCGTGCGCTTGCCGCTGCGCGTCTGGAGCATGTACAGGCTGTCTCTCTCCACGGTGAACTCGATGTCCTGCATGTCCCTGTACTCGTTCTCAAGCCTCTGCATTGTTTCGAGCAGTTCCTCAAAAGCGTGGGGCAGGAACTCTTCCATCTCGGCGATGGGCCTCGGCGTGCGGATACCGGCCACGACATCCTCGCCCTGGGCGTTCAGCAGGAACTCTCCGAAGAGTCCCTGCTTTCCGGTGGACGGGTCGCGGGTGAAGACGACCCCGGTGGCCGAGGTCTCGCCCATGTTCCCGAAGACCATCGCCTGGACCGTTACGGCGGTGCCGAGGTCGTCCGGTAAGCCGAACTCCTTGCGGTAAGAGATTGCTCTGGCATTGTTCCACGAATCAAATACCGCCTTGACCGCGAGATCTAGCTGCTCCCGTGGATCCTGCGGGAAAGAATCTCCTTTTTCGTCCTCCACGATCCGCTTGTAGCTCTCGATGAGTCTCTTGAGGTCGTCTGCGGAGAGCTCTGTGTCGTCCTCCACTCCGCGCTCTTCTTTGAGCGTTTGGAGCGCCTCCTCGAACTTTCCGTGCTCCACTTTGAGGACCACGTCGCCGAACATCTGGATAAATCGCCGGTAGGAGTCGTATGCGAAGCGCTCGTCGCCGGTGCTGACGGCGAACCCATCCACTGCGGCGTCATTGATGCCCAGGTTCAGGACGGTATCCATCATGCCCGGCATCGAGACGGCGGCCCCGCTACGGACCGAGACGAGCAGAGGGTCTTGGGTGTCTCCAAGACCCTTGCCTATGGACTCTTCCAGCTTGCCGAGGCGCTCACCGACCTGTTCGAGGATCTCACCGGGTAGCTCGCCGGCTCGCATGTATGACCGACAGGCTTCGGTGGTTATGGTGAAACCCGGCGGCACCGGCAACCCCAGGTTGCTCATCGCCGCCAGCCCCGCTCCCTTTCCTCCGAGAAGGTCTCGCATGCTCCCAGACCCTTCCGAAAACTCATACACGAATCTCTCGTCCTTCATGGTCAATTTACCCCTTTCCCTACCCCTAGCGAACCTGATACCTATTCGGTCGAGCGCTTGCCTGGTCGCCTCCGTAATCCCTTTCTATCCCGAACCCAAAGCTCTTGCTAAAGCCATTGCCGAATCCGCCTCTAAACCTCCGAGACTACCTTCTTCGCTTTGGGGATGGATGGGGCGCTCATGGAGAGCTCCTTTACCCCTAGCTCTATTAGCTTCGGCACGAGGAGCGGGTCAGCGGCTGCCTCCCCGCACACTCCTACCCATATCCCAGCTTCCTCGGCCGCCTCACAGGTCAATCCTATGAGCTTTAGTACCGCCGGATGGCCGGCGCTCTGCAAGTGTCGCAACCGCTCGTTGCCCCGATCAGCGGCCAGCGTGTACTGCACGAGGTCATTCGTGCCCACCGAGAAGAAGGCTACTTCTTTGGCGAGCTCTTTGGCGCATATGGCAGCCGCCGGTGTCTCGACCATTACCCCGATGTCTATCCGGCCGACCTCTTTTCCACTCTCTTTGAGCTCTTTCCTACACTCCTCGATCCGCTCTTTCGCCAAACGCACCTCATCGGCACCCACCACCATCGGGAACATTATCTTGAGGTTGCCGTGTGTCGCCGCCCTTAGGAGGGCTTTTAGCTGGGGTTTGAACAGCTCGGGAACGTCCAGGCACATCCTTATACCCCGCCACCCTAGAAACGGGTTCTCCTCTACTGGCTGCTCTACTCCCGGTAGGTCCTTATCTCCTCCAACATCGAGCGTCCTGAAGATGACCGGCTTCTTTCCGAATGCCTCGACCACTTTACGATAGACCTCGTACTGCTCATCCTCGGAAGGTAGCTCATCTCTTTCCATGAACAAGAACTCGGTGCGGAACAGGCCCACGCCTTCGGCTCCCCACGCGAGCGCTTCCTCGGCGTCTTCGGCCGAGCCCAGGTTGGCGGAGACTTCTATGCGGCGTCCGTCACTAGTCTTCGCCTCCACGTGCTTGTACTCTTCGAGGGCGTTCTTCTCTTGTTCTAGTTCCGCTTGTCGCTGCTCCATCTCTGAGATAGTGTCCGGGTCGGGGTCGGCTATGGCGTATCCTTCGCCTCCGTTGATGGCGACTGTTTCTGCTCCGAAGGCTTCTTCTAGGGAAGAGCCGACGCCTACGACAGCTGGGATGCCCATCGAGCGGGCCATGATAGAGACGTGTGAGGTCTTTGATCCCTCTGCTGTGACGAACCCCAAAGCCATTCCTTTCGGCACGCGGGCCGTATCTGATGGGGCGAGGCTATGGGCCAGGACCACCGACGGCTCTTTGAGGGCTTCGAGACCCGCGGAACCTGCGCCCATGAGCTCGGTGGCTATCTGGGAGACGACATCTCGCACATCATCCGCCCTTGCAGCCATGTAGGAGTCTTCCATGGAGGCGAACATCTGGGCGTACTCCTCGCCCACGGCTAAAACGGCAGCCTCGGGGCTTTCGAGGTTCCTTACGCGTTCTGCGACTCCTTCGGCGAGTTCTGGGTCTTCAGCGAGTTCTATGTGGGCGTCGAAGATGGCCGCCTCATCCTCGTTGCCGGCCTCACGCATCTTCTCGGCCGTCTCGGAGAGCTTCGGCGCCACTGCCTCCACGGCCGCCTCAAAACGAGCAAGCTCATCCTCTACCTCGCTCTCTGCGATGCTGGTTCTCTCTGGCTCTGGTTTGGCTCCGACGTGGACGAATACGCGCCCTATGGCGACCCCTTCTGAGGCGGCCACTCCTTCCATCCTGAGCGATTCCCTTATGCGTGATTCTTCCAAGTTCTTCTCGACCATGATGCGACTTCTCCTTTCCCAAGGCTCTCTTTGAGAAGCTTTGAGAGGCTGTTGTTGCTCCTCTTTACTGCTCCTCTGTTGAGAGAAGTTCGACCAGCGTCTCTACCGCTTCCTTTTCGTCGGCTCCTTCGGCGCGGATGGTTAGCTTGTCGTTGTGTTTGGCTCCGAGGCTCATGAGGTTCAGGGAGCTTTTGGCGTTTGCTTCCTTGCCGTCTTTGATCACTTTTATCTCCGAGGTGTAGCCCTTGGCCGCTTTCACGAACTGGGCCGCCGGGCGGGCGTGGAGCCCTTCCTCCGGTACTACCGTTGCTTCTTTTTCGATCATCTAGTATTTCCTTTCGCTCTCGTGTTTTGATATCGGATGAGCTTTTTCTCTACGTCGCCGCCTCTTCCAGGGCCATGTCTCCCCTCATCTGTATGTCCGCCAGGGCATGGGCCATCGGGCGGGTAGCGGGGTAGAGGTCTCTGTAGATGGCGTAGAGTTCGTCGTAGAGTTCGCGGTTCTCAGCGTTTGGTTCGATGGTTTCCGCCATCGAGGTCCAGCTAGTGTCGCGGTCCAGCAAGCCGCAGGCGATACCGGCGAGCATGGCGTCACCGTAGCAGGCGCCGACAGTTTGTTCGGGGAGCCTCTGGGTTACGCCGGTGATATCGGAGAGGATCCGGGTCCACAGCCCGCCTTTGGTCCCGCCGCCGACGGCGACGACGCGCTTGTCTTCGCCGCCCGCCTCGTTCACCACCTCCAGCAGGTGCCGCGCCCCGAAAGCGGTTGCCTCCAACAGCGCCCGGTAGAGGTGGCCGCGCCCG
>JBBPZK010000262.1:0-3077 GCA_038199155.1 Rubrobacterales bacterium
TCCATGATGATCTGGCCGTAAAGCTCGCGCATCATGTTCATTTCACGAACGCCCCGAAGAACTCTCGGGCCCGTCCGATAGCCCCGACCAGCGCGTCTACTTCTTCCTCCGTGTTGTAGAGGTAGAAGCTCGCCCGCGCGGTAGCCACGATGCCGAGGCGGCGCATCAGCGGCTGGGTGCAGTGGTGGCCGCTCCTTATGGCGATGCCCTCCTCGTTCAAAAGCTGCGACAGGTCGTGCGGGTGGACGTCCGGCAGCGAGAAGGAGAGGAGACCAGTGCGATCCTCCGCGGGGCCGAAGAGGGTTATGTCCTCGATTCCGGAGAGGCGGCGGTAGGCGTACTCGCCAAGTTGTTTCTCGTGCTCGCGGACGTTGTCCATGCCGAGGTCTTCCAGGTAATCCACCGCCGCGCCGAGGCCGATGGCCTGGGCGATGTTCATCGTGCCCGCCTCGAACTTGTAGGGGAGGTCGTTCCAGGTCGAGTGGTCGAGGTGGACCTCCCGGATCATCTCCCCGCCTCCCAGGAACGGGTTCATCTCTTCGAGGATTTCGGGGCGGCCCCAGAGAACTCCCACACCCGTCGGACCCAGCATCTTATGTCCGCTGCATGCGAAGAAGTCACAGCAGAAACTCTGCACGTCCACCGGCAGGTGCGGGGCACTCTGGGCCCCGTCTACCAGCATGAGAGCGTCGTTCGCGTGTGCCAGCTCCGCCAAACGCCGGACCGGGTTGATGGTGGCGAGGACGTTGGAGGCGTGGATGCAGCTTACGAGCTTCGTCTTCAGCCCGATCAGGCGTTCCGCCTCTTCCATGTCGAGTGTTCCGTCGCCCAGTATTGGTATGAAACGGAGCTTCGCGCCGGTATCCCGCGCCGCGAGTTGCCAGGGTACAAGGTTCGAGTGATGCTCGGTCTCTGTCAGGACGATCTCATCACCCTCGTGCAGGTGCTTGCGGCCCCAGGCATAGGCGACGAGGTTTATGGCCTCGGTCGTACCGCGCGTGAAGATAAGACCGGTAGCGTCCGGTGTGCCGAGGAAATGCGCCACTTTCTCCCGTGCCTCCTCGTATGCCGCCGTAGCCTCCTCGGCCAGAAGGTGCGCGCCGCGATGGATGTTGGCGTTGTGTCGTTCGTAGTAGTCGGTGAGAACGTCGATGACCTGCCGGGGCTTCTGGGAGGTAGCGGCGTTGTCCAGGTAGACGAGCTTGCTGTCGCCTATCTTACGGTCCAGGAGCGGGAAGTCCTGGCGAATCCTCTCTACGTCGTACACGATCTTTTTACCTCCTGCGGCGTCGGCCACCCACTTTTACCTGCTTCGGGTTGAGCGCCACGTAGACGTTGCCACCTTCGACCTTAACCTCGTGCTTGGGGACGGGCTTTAGCGCGGGAAGGGTAAGAGCTTCGCCGCTCTTCACGTCGAACTTCGCCCCATGAAGGGGACAGGTGATCCGGTCCCCTTCCAACTCACCTTCGCTGAGGTGGGTGAACTGGTGGGTGCAGATGTCCTCGAAGGCGTGGAACTCACCCTCCACGTTGCACAGGGCGACCGGCCGCTCCTCGACAGTGTACTGCTTTACCTCGCCGGGGGCGACCTCGCCGGTGGTGGCTATCTTGTGGAACTCCGACGTCGCCATATAGTCAGCCCTCTACTCTTCCTCCGAAGCCTGGGGAAACTCTCCGTGCCCCTCGCATGCTCCAATGCCTGCCAATATAATATTACTAGATGTGTGATAGTAAAGTGTGTCCGTTCCGACCGGTATGATGGAGATATCCGAAGGATAAGGTTGGCGCGAAAGAACTAAGGTGGTTCGTGCCATTGCTGCTGGAGGAGTCTCAAGAGATGCACGGGATGTTTCCTCCGGCGTGATCGTGTCTCAAGGGATCACCACGATCCTACCAGCGGCCGATCTCCGCGAGCTTCTCGGGGTCGAGCAGTATGATCCTTCCTTTCTTCTCTTCCGCTATCGCTCCCTGCTCGCGAAGCTCGGACATGGCTTTGGTAACGGACTCGCGGGTGGAGGCGACCATCGCCGCCAGCTCCCGGCGCGAGAGCCGCGGCTTGAGGTTCAGGTGGCCGGACTTCGTACGCTCGCCCATCTTTCGAGCCAGTATGGGGAACAGGTTGGCGAGCCGGGCCTCGGTGCGGCGGGGCAGCAGGCAGCCCACGACCTCCTCGTACTCGACGAGCGTCAGCTCCAGTAACGTCGCCATGTTGAGAGCGATCTCCGGATGCTGGTGGACGACGCGCTTTACCAGGGCCCCCGGTACCTTGACCACCTCGCAATCGGTGACGGCTTCCGCGGTCGCTTCGCGGAAACGTCTTCCCAGGAAGACCGGATGTCCGAAGACATCCCAGGGGCCGAGCAAACTCAGGGTCGCCTCCCGGCTCCCCGCGCTTCCCAGGTACGCTCCCGAGGTCTTGACGACGCCCTCGATCAGTATGTAGAGTGAGCTGGCTTCCTCGTCCCTCCGGAAGAGTACATCTCCACTTTCATAACGCCGACCCGATGCTGCATCCATCTCGTGGAGGACTTCGAGTAGCCGGCGGCACTCGGGCTCTTTCGACGGAGCAAGACCGTCATCCGCCGGAACCGCGCTCATGCTCATGGTAGAGATGATCCATCCATCTCCGGGTCAGGGTTCCATTGGTATGTTGCTATTATTTCCAGTAAGTGCTCCCAACCGTGGCCGCGATCCAGTCAGTGCGGCCGGCCGTTGACCCGGACCACGGACTTTCATGCTCCTTCACCGTCAGGCCGGTCGAGGGCCGTTGGGAATACGGTGGACCCAGACCCACCATTCGTCGTCACCGACCTGCTCGGAGAACCATTCCAGCCCGCCCATCTTGTCCCACACGTCATAGAGGGGCTGCGGTTCCCACCTGTGCTTCATAAGAAGTATCTCGCCGGAAGAGAGAGACTTGACCCGGTACGCTACGGGGATCATCGGGTCCTGCTCCAGGGCATCGTCGAGTGGCAACAGGTCCACGACCCGCACTCCCACTGGGTCCAGACCGGTTACCCATGAGGGGGCTTCCTTCGGGGATTGAGGTACCGGCGGCGTCTCTCCTCCGTGTTCCA
>JBBPZK010000263.1:0-5278 GCA_038199155.1 Rubrobacterales bacterium
CGGTAGTGTCGCGCAGGTAGATCAGGAAAGCTGCTATAGCGTTCGGGACCGTCGAGCTCTCGGCCCGCAGGACCCGGAAGCCGCCGACCTCCACACCTCTTATCTCCAGCACGTCGGTGAACTCGGAGGCGTCGTTTACCTCCACCTCCAGGAACAGGATGCGGTCTTTTGGTGGGTTGTGGTTGTCCTCACGTTGCTCCTTCTCTTTCCTGGCGTACTCGATCTTCGTGCCGGTTCTGCGTCGGTGGGCGACCAGATGTATTTCACCGCGCCTGTTCGCCTCCTCTATGAAACGGAGGGCTCTTTTGTCCAACTCTATGCGTTCCTGACGCAGTTCCGTCGAGCGCCTGACACGTGAGACCAGGGAGATCAGGACTATAGCGAGGATGGCGAGCAGGGCTATCTTTATACCGCCGGGGGCCTGGATAATGTTCCCGATGGTGGCGTAGACGGCCACGACAACGACCACTCCAAAGATCAAGGTCCCGCGCACCGACCTGCCGCGCCAGGCGGCGAGGGTCACGGCTATGGCAGCCGAGGTCATCATGAACAGGACACCGGTGGCGTAGGGGCCGCTCTGGGAGTCCACGTTCGCCTCGAAGATGAGCGTGATCGCCACCGCTATCGCCGTGTAGACCAGGACCAGCGGCCTTATGGCCCGCCCCCACTCGGGCGCCATGCCGTAGCGGGGCAGGTAGCGGGGCACGATGTTCAGAAGCCCTGCCATCGCCGAGGCGCCGGCGAACCACAATATGGCTATCGTGCTGATGTCATAGACCGTCCCGAAGCCGTTGCCCAGGTACTCGTGCGCCAGGTAGGCGAGCGCCCGCCCGTTGGCCTGTCCATTGACCCCGAATTGCTTCTGGGGGATCAAGACGACCGTGATAAAGCTCGTGAAGATCAGGTAGAAACTCATTATGACAGCCGCCGCCGTCAACATCTTGCGCGTGTTTCGTATGCGGCCCTCGGGACGATGCGGGTCGTCGTCCTCGTTGCCGCGCACCAGCGGCATCATCGAAACGCCGGTCTCGAAGCCCGAGAGCCCGAGGGCGAGCCGGGGGAATACTATGAGTGAGGCGATGACCACGGACCACGGACTGCTGTGAGTCTTGAACAGCGCATCCTTCCAGTCGGCGAGGTGTTGAGGTTGGACGAATACCTCGTACATGCCGACGGCCACGACGATCAGGTTCAGCGTCAGGTAGGCGCCGACCAGGAAGATCGCGATGCCGATAGCCTCCTTGAAGCCCTTCAGGAAGACCGCGCCGAGCACAGCAACCAGCACTAGCGTGATGGTGAGAGCCTGGTGTTTGAGGAACCCCGGCACCAGCGGGTTCCCGACTACCTGCTGCGCGGCCGAGGCGGAGGAGAGGGTAATGGTAAACAGCCAGGCGGTCGCCACGAAACCGAGCAGGCAGAGCACGAAGATCTTGCCCTTCCAAAAATCGAGCAGGTTCTCGAGCATGGCGATGGAGCCCTGCCCGTGCGGGCTCCCCGAGGTGATGCGCCGGTAGGTCGGCAGCATCCCGAAGAGCGTCAGCAGGACGATGAGCATGGTGGCTATGGGCGAGAGGGACCCGGCGTAAACGGCGGCGATGCCTGGTATATAGGCCAGGGTGGAGAAGTAGTCGACGCCGGTCAGACACACGACCTTCCACCACTCGTGCTGCTCCCGGCTCTGGCTCGCCTGCGGACCCTGCACGTCCTCGACGCGGTCCTCCAGCAGCCAGCTCCTGAAGCGGGCGACGGGACTCTTTTGTGAAGCTTTCACCCTGCCTACCTTCGTTTCTGTCCCATCAGGCCGCGCCTCTGTTTTCTACCCGCTACGACCGGGTTCACCGGGGCGCCTCGTCGCTCTCATCCACCGGGCCGGTAACGGAAGAGCAGCCCTCCGACACGCCTCGGGGCTCGCCCACATTGCGGTATATCCCTATCCGGACAGGTTGTCAACGAGGCTGCTTACATGAGATCTTATACGTCACTATGCTCCCGCCGGATGAAAGCGTCGCGCACCGTACGGGCAGACTTCGCGCACGAGGACGGAAGGCTACCCGCAGAGGGTTTTTTGGCCACGCAAGGCCAGGTTTTCGGCTCAGGGCAGGTGACGTTTCGGGCACCGGGCGACGAGCGAGTATGTCGTGTCCACCATGTTGCCAACGTAGAGTTCTCCTACCTGGGTAAGGAGCTGGTAGGCGTCCAGGGTATCGAAACCGTAGTCGGCGGCGAGCCACTTCACCAGTTCGGTGTAGGCGATGCGGGCGGCGTCCTCCATCGGCCGGGCGCTACCAACCACCATTATGTGGTCGTCGGACTCGATGCGCGGCCAGGATATCTCCTGGTTCTTGATGACGTCGAGGGTGACCGTAACCTTCGCTGAAACTTCGAGCGCCACCCCGCAGAGTTCACCCTGGCCCTGGGCCACGTGACAATCCCCGGTAAAGAAGAGACCGCCCTCCACGCGGACCGGCAGGTATACGGTGTTGCCGGGACAGGTGTCCGGTACGTCCATATTGCCGCCGTGGTCTCCGGGCGCGAGCGCGGAGATGGCTTCTATGGCGGGTGAGGCGCCTATGGTACCGACGAAAGGCCGCGCGGGGACCTCCCAGTCTCCCCGGCGCGCCGCGCCGTCTTCTATCCGATACTTCCAGACCCTCTCGGGAAGCGGCTCCTGGAGCGTGGCGGTGAGGTTGGTGGAGGTGAGGCCGCCGAAGTACGGGACCAGGCAACTCACCGCCCAGTCGCGGGTGAACTCGATGTCCTCGATGCGGACGGCGAGGGTGTCTCCCGGCTCGGCGCCCTCGACGAAGATCGGACCGGTCTGCGGGTTGAGGTACGGGCCGAGGACCTCGCTCGGAACGTCACTCTCGGAGGTGATCAAACCACCAAAAGCGTCCTCGGTGTAGATGGCTACCGTCTCACCACTCCGTACCCGCGCCAACGGTTCGCCGTACGGCCCCATCGTGAACGAGTGCGGCCCCTCCTGCCTTATCTCCCGAATATTAGCCACGCGCTCCCCTCTCTAGTCTGGTCTGTTCCGGCGGGACTTTAACAAACCTACGCCCGCCGCTCAACAGACTCGCCATGGTTTATGGACGCGGGGATAAGGATTCAATATCCGGCGGATAGAGATTGGCTCCATCCGACCATAGCAGCCGGCTTGCAAAGTAGTTAGTATTGCCCGGAAATATTATCGCGGTGCGCTCCAGGCGATACCAAGCGACGCCTGGACTTGGATGTATGGAGGGGGACGAGAGTTGGAATCTGGTAACGATCAAGGACTGAGGGGTGGGGCGCTCTCTACCCCGGAGGCGATGATAATCTCGATGGGTTTCATGGCGCCGTCGGTGGCGATGTTCTTCAACACGCCTTTCATCGCCGGGTTCGCCGGGGCTGCGATGCCGCTGACCATGTTGTTGTCTTTCGGGGCGGTCTTTTTGGTGGCGCTGGGACTCTCCCAACTCGCCAGCAGGACCGCCTTGGCCGGGAGCGTCTACTCCATCGTATCGAACGCCATAAACCCAAGGACCGGGTTCATGGGGATGTGGGTTACTTCGGCGGCCTCGGGACGCTCGCGGTGCTCTTCGTCTACATCTTCATCAACGCGTCGGTCTTCGTGTACTTTTGGACCAAAGAGCGGGACAGCTTCTCGGTGGTGAGACACGCTATTATCCCGCTCGTGGCGACGGCCGCGGTCGCGTTGCCGATATACGGCCTGATCTACCCCGTCCCGGACCCGCCGTACGACCTGTGACCGTACCTGATCGCGCTGTGGGCTCTCATCGGTCTGGCGTTTCTTTTCTTTATCTCCCGTCGCCGTCCGGAGGTCATGGAGATCATGGGCCACGCCTTCTTAGAAGACGGGAGCGAAGAGCCAACCCCCAACCAGGAGGACGTACGGCCCGCAGGCAAGAGCGCCGGCGAGCAATCTTCATCCGGCGTGGAGCCCTCGAAGTAACTCTCCGGCACGTGTCGGGCTCCCCACTTTCACCGGATGAGGATTGCAACCAAACCGGCGCTCACCCGTCATCCGCCATGCCCCATAGGTTCCGCAGGCTGAGACGGACGTCCTCCAGGGGATCGTCTCCGGGGTTGTCCTGCTCGACTACGTACCAATCCACGCCGGCCTCATCGGCCGCTACGAGGAGTTCCGGCCACGGCATCGTGCCGGTCCCGACGGGAGCATCGGAGCGGGCGTCATCGGAGGCCATGTCTTTGAGGTGGACGAGCGAGACGCGGTCCCCGAGTTCTCCGAGAAGGGAAGCCGGGTCCACGCCTGCGTACCTCGCCCAGTAGAGGTCCAACTCCAGCTTTACAAATGCCGGGTCGGTCTCACCGAGCAGGATCTCCCACATCGTCGCGCCTCCGTCCAGCCGCTCGAACTCAAAGTCGTGGTTGTGGTACGAGAGAGTCACGCCCTCCGAACGGCACATCTCGCCCCAGCGGTCGAGGTTCGCGGCGAGCCGGGAGACCGCTCCGGCGCTCCGACCTTCTCTCAGGGCCATCGGGACGATGGCGTGGGCGCAGCCCAGGGTCTTCATGTCTTCCAGTACGGCTCCGGGGTCGGTCTCCCAGTCACCGAGCGGCACGTGGGCGCCGGAGGCGTGGAGTCCGTTGTCATCGAGGGCGGCGCGGAGGTCGCGCGGGGAGAGACCGCCGTAGCCGGCGAGCTCGACCGCCGTGTAGCCGATCTCCGAGAGTCGGCGCAGGGTGCCGGTCATGTCCGACGACGTTAGGTCCCGGACGGTGTATAGCTGCAAGGAGATCCGGCCTCGTCTCATTCGCCCTCCCCAATGAGTCTTCCGACCCCGACGCCGCCGAACACCCCGGCCTCCGGCTCCGCCGGCAGCGGCTCCGGGCGCTCGAAGGTACTGTCCACCCCGACGTGCGCCTCCGCCTCCGAAGAATCGAGGAAAGCCTGGATGACTTCGAGGACGTGGTAGGCGAGCCTGCCCGACGCCCGAGGCGTACCGCCGGAACGCAGGGCTCCGGCCATGTCCGCGAGCCCTATACCCCGCGAGTTGCCGGTGTAGGAGTGCGTCAGGGGAACCTCTTCCCAGTCAGTGCGGCCGGCGCGGCAGAGGCACACCGGGCCGCCGAAGGTGTTCGGGTCCGGCACGCTCAGCGAGCCTTCGGTGCCGTAGACCTCTACGCGGGAACTCTCCGTCGCCCACACGTCGAAGCTGGTGACCAGCGTCCCGACCGCCCCGCTCTCGAAGTCCAGGACGCCTGCCACGTGGGTCGGGGTGTTGACCTTTATCGTGGTCCCGGCGTGGGGCTC
>JBBPZK010000264.1:0-3031 GCA_038199155.1 Rubrobacterales bacterium
GATAGGAGTAAAACGACCGCCGGGAGGAGACGTTCGGCGCGGGTGGAGATCCAGAAATCCGATACCCTTCTTCTCCGGCGCATGAGTAGCACGTATCCCGCCACGAGTGCGGCCGCGAGCGCTTCTAAGGATATGTAGAGGACGGCTGCTTGGAAGGTGCTTTTTGTGAAGGCAACGAGCGTATAGAGCGCGGTGAAGATGAAGAAGGGGTTTAGCGCGTTGGTCATGGCGCGGGCGAGGGTCTTCTCGGATGACATAACGAGTAAAATCTAACATGTGCGGCCAACCTCCACATCCGGCAGGACACCAGAGGACAGGGAGACGCTGGAGTTGTGGTACGAGTTGGGACGGGTGTACTCGGGTGGCGGCGGCTACGCGGGACGGGCGGCGAGGCTCGGTTTTACGCTGACGCTGGTGACCGGGTCGCTGGTTCTTTTGTCAGCCCCGTTGTTCGGGACGCAGTGGGCGGGTTCTTTCGCGCCGATCATCCCGCTGGGGGTCGGGTTGGTGGCGGGAGGGGGGGTGTTCGGGTGGGAGCGGGCCAAGGTCAGGCGTCGCGTCGCCCCGATCCGCCGGGCGCTCTTGGAACGCGGGTTGGATCCTTCGCGCCCGGCGCGGGACGGTCTCGGTCTCTATTACGACCCGCATCTCATATTGCTCCGCTCCGAGTACGAGTTCCTGAGGTTGCGCGGCGCGGCCAAGACCTCCCGCATCTTCGAGGAGTCGTTCGGGTTTACACCAGATGACCGTTTCAAGACCGGCCCGCTCAACGTCGCGCCGGATACGGAGGAGATGCGGCTCCTGCGCGGAAGGTGGGAAAACAGGATCTCCTCTCGCGCCCAAAACGGGAGAAAGTCGCCGGCGATGGGACTGAAAGAAGATCTAGCGTACCGCGTCTTCCCGAGAGAGCTTACCGTGCCGGTGGAGTTAGCCGTCCGTAGCACGTACCTGGAGATATCACGCAGCCTGCTCGTAAAACGCTACGGGCGCGACCCTTTAAGAAAAGCAGACCTCGTGCCGGACGATCTCCGCAAACACGTAGCCCGTGATCTCCGCGAGCACGCGGCCATAACGGAGAAGCTAGCGCCGGCCCCTTCCGCCGATTCTAGGCCGACGGACCGAAGGCGAGCCCGGTAACGATGAGCTGGAGGGCGACGAACAGTATGCCGGCAGGGACGTAGCCGACGAAAGCCGTTACCAGGGCCGTGGTCGCGGAAGTCTTGTAGACGCCCTGAATTCCCAGCACCGCGAGGACCAGGAAAGCGTAGGTAAAAGCGAAAGCCTGGACCACCGGGATCCAAAACAGGATCATCGCCGCGTAAGCGTGGGCGAGTAGCCGGAAAGCCTCCTGAAAAGTAGCCGTCTTCTGGACAAAGGCCCGCAAAGAGAGTAGATAAACGCCCGCCAGTGCGGCGACGATAACCGGAGAGATCGCTACGAAGGCGACGGCTTCGAGAACCGAGATCAGGGCTTCCCCAAAGCTTCCGGTCGAGAATATAAAGACGAGCGCCAGCCTCAGAATAGCACTCACCGCGCTTACGAAGACAACGAAGAGCGCCGGCTCTTTTAAGGGACCGGCGGCTGAGAAGTTTGTAAAGAAGCTCTTCGGGGAAAGAAGTATGGTCCGGGTCACCGCCAGGCCGCTCTGCAGGGGCTGGCTGGTATCGAACTCCGGGGCTTTGGAATGGTCCATGAGTAAGATTATACAGATCCGGCGGAAAGCTCTTGCGAAATCGGCCACTGAAACATAAACTTCACGGGCAAGGTGGAGTAGTGGAGAGGGACTGAGAAGATGTTCAGGTTGTACTTGGTACTGGCTCTAATAGTAGAGGTCGTTGCTCTCACTGTGCTGACGTTCATCGTCCACGACGCGCCGATACTGCTCTCCTTCCTGGCCGTGCCGCTGACGCTGGCCGTTTTCCTGGTCATCCGGCGACGGCTGGACGGGCCTTCACGCGGGTTGCGCCGCCTCTCGCCGGAGAGGATCACCGGCTACCGGACCAGGACAACTGTAGAAGATTCTCCGGAGAGTCTCTCCCGCTCCATCGTCGAGAGAACCGTGGAGATCCGGCGGACGCTCAGGGAGACGCCTTCGGAAGTTCAGGTCGAGATGTGCGCTTTGGGGTATCGGGCGTGCGCTAACGACATGATCACACTGACCAACCTCACCAACGAGCAGCTACGCGACGCCCCAGCTCTCCAGCGGTTCAAGCTCCGTCAGTCGAAGAAGAGAGCGATGGAGGCCCTTTCGGCGACGAGAGAAGCGATGCCGCCGGGCGCTTTGCGAGCCACCCGTCAAGAGCAGCAGTAAACTCGATACGGTCGCTAGACCGCCTTTATCTCCCGGACTTCGGGTACTTCACGACGGATCAAACTTTCTATAGCGTAGGAGAAATCTAGCTGCGAGAGCGGGCATCCCTTGCAGGCCCCGAGCATCTCTATGCCGACCGAGCCTTTTTCCTCGTCACACTCGACGACCCTTGCGTCGCCGCCGTCGGCCTGCATGGCGGGACGCACCTTGTCCAGTGCTTCCTCGATACGGCTCCTCATGTCTTTGTTCTCGATCATCTACCCCGATTATATAGAACTGTGTGTAGAAACCATCCTCGGCGAACCGCAGCCCACCCGATAGTAGAATGTACACTTTCGAGAGTACACGATCAGGGAGAAGGACCTAATGGCTGCCACGGAGACTAAAGCTTTGCTCGTTATCGGGGCGTCGGAGCACGACGCGGCCGCCTACCACCTCTCGGGGTTTCTGGCGCCGGACCCGGTGATCTGCCTGGAAGTGGGCGGCAAACAGTACCTAGCCGTCTCCTCGATGGAGTACGGACGCGCCAAAAAACAATCCCACGCCGACGAAGTCCTCTCTTTCGACGAGCTCAGCGTACAGAAACTCTCCCGCGAGCTAAAAAGCGGCGGACGGGCGATGGCGGCAGCCGCCGCCGGCCTCCTCGAAAAGCTCGGGGCCGACTCGATAGCGGTCCCCCCCACCCTGGGCGTCATCTACGCCGACGAGCTTCGCGCCCGC
>JBBPZK010000265.1:0-6063 GCA_038199155.1 Rubrobacterales bacterium
GAAAACCGGTCGTCCCGGAGGTGTACTGCATGTTGATGACCTCATCCGCCCCGAGCGACGCCTGCCGCTCCCGCAACTCCTCCGCCGTAACCTCTCCCGCCCTCTCGACGAACTCCTCGAAACTCCTGATCGGCGTACCGACCGGGCCTTCATCACCCATGAGGACGACGTGCTTCAGATACGGCAGGTCATTTGCCTGTAGCTCGCAATTCTCTGCTCCGGACATCTCCGGTACGGCGCCCTTGAGTATCTCCACGAAGTCGGCGTCTTTTAAGCCTTTCGTCAGGAACAGGGCCGCCGAGTCTGATTGCTCCAGCACGTACTTCAGTTCGTTCTTGCGGTAAGCCGGGTTGACGTTGACGAGGATCGCCCCGATCTTGCCGGTCGCGAACTGGAGCGTCACCCACTCCGGGACGTTCTGGCCCCAGACGGCGACGTGATCCCCCTTCTCGATACCGAGTGCCATCAGCGCCCGCGCGCACTCCTCGACCACGTCCTTGAACTCCGCGTAGGTATAGCGAAGGCCGCGGCCCACGTACACGAGAGCGTCGTCTTCCGGGCGACGCTCCGCTACGAGATCCAAAACGCCGCCGACTGTTAGACCCTCGATATCTTCCGGTCGCATATTCCACTCCTGTACCTCGTTCCCCGAGAAAAAGAAGTCTAGCAGTTGCTCCGATCCGGGCAAGCTCCTACCGAACAAGAAGAACAGTGAAGCTTCCCACAGAGCTGTTTCATATACGTGTTAGGGTATGTATTTGAATTTGGTCATAGCAATTTCGAGACGAGCAGGAGGTTCTGAAGTGGCATTTTTGGAAGTAGGGAGAGAGAACAGCACGCCGGTCGATCTTTACTACGAAGACTACGGTTCGGGGAGTCCGGTCGTCCTGATCCACGGTTGGCCGTTGAGCAGCCGCTCGTGGGAGAATCAGGTTCCGGCTCTCGTCGAGGCGGGGCATCGCGTCATCACTTATGATCGCCGCGGTTTCGGCAAGTCTTCCCAGCCGTGGACCGGCTACGACTACGACACTTTCGCCGCTGACCTGGAGGCGTTGCTCACGCACCTGGACCTGAGCGACGTAACGCTCGTCGGCTTCTCGATGGGTGGCGGCGAGGTCGCCCGGTACATCGGCCGCTACGGAACCGCCCGCGTTTCGAAGGCAGTGCTGGCCTCGGCCGTGCCGCCCTTCCTCTATCAGAGCGAAGACAACCCCGATGGCGGGCTGGACGACGTGACGATAGAGCAGTTCGAGGGTGGGGTGCGTGGAGACCGCATCGCGTTCCTCGACGGGTTCACCACTAACTTCTTCACCGCCGGCGAGAAGCCCGACCTGGTAAGCGGGCCAAACCGGGTCTACCACCGCGACATCGCGGCCTTCGCCTCGCCGAAGGGAACGCTGGACTGCATCGCGGCGTTCGGGCGCACCGACTTCCGGGACGACCTAGCCGAGTTCGACGTGCCGACCCTTATTATTCACGGAGACTCCGACGGTATCGTCCCGTTCGAGGTCAGTGGCAAGCGGTCGCACGAGGCGATCTCCGACAGCTCGCTGGAGCTGATCGAAGGTGGACCCCACGGCATCAACGCCACCCACGTAGAGCAGTTCAACCGCGCGTTGATCGACTTCCTGGGATAACGCATAACGGGGCGGTCTTAACTACCACCCTGGATTAAAACAAGACAGAAACCCGGCTCTCAGAGGAGCCGGGTTTTTTGGTTGAACGAAAGGGTAGAAGACCCGCTACTCGCCTTCGCCGGCTAGAACGCGGCGGCTCCGGCCTCGGCGACTTGCTGGTCTTGATCCACGGTCCCGGTACTCACGCCGATGGCGCCGACGATAGCGCCGGCGCGGACCAGCGGGATGCCGCCGGGGAAGATGACGAGCCTACCGCCGTGGGCGTCGCTCAGACCGTAGATCTCCCCGTCGGGGCGCGTATCGTCCGTGAGATCTCTCGTTTGACACTGGAAGGCGATGGCGGTGTAGGCCTTGTTGATGGAGATGGTTATACTCCCCACGTTCGCCGTGTCCATGCGGACGTGAGCCTTGAGGTTGCCGCCCGCGTCCGTGACGGCTATGTCCATCGGTTGCCCGATCTCCCGCGCTTTCTCCTCCGCTGCCTCGATGACCCTCTTCGCATCGGCGAGCGAGATAGTATCTTTGACCTTCGCGTCAGCCACGCTAACTCTCCTTTCCTGTTGGTTCGGCTTTTTCTGTTCTACGAGCGGTTACGTCGTGACCAGTGTTCTTCGTTGACCTCGGTCTCGGCAAGCTCGAAGGTCGTGGCGTAGCCGACGAAGTTCACGTGCTTGTTTACGGCGTAGAGGGCCTGCGGGTAGACCAAAAAAACCGAGAGCGCCTCATCGTAGACGAAGCGGTCGATCTCGGCGGACAACTCGCCCTGGCGTCCGGAGTCCACCTCTACGGCGAACTGCCCCATCAGCTCCTCGAACTTCTCGACCGGCGGCCCCATCCGGAAAGGTCCCGTGCCACCGTAAAGCTCACCGTGCATAAACGCGGCCGGGGCGTCTGAGGTCAGGTCGATCCAGGCGAACAAGAGTATGTCGAACGGCAGAGGCAAAACCTTCTCGACCAGCTTGTGCTGGGTGGCGAGAGCCTCCTCGGCCGGGATAACGGTAACGTCCACTCCGATGCCCAAACCGTCGCGCAGGTCTTCGGCGAGCATGTCGGCTATAGGCTCGGTATCCGGGAAGGTCGCGAGCCGCAAGGATCTCCCTTCGGGCCAACCGGCCTCGGCGAGCAACCGCCTCGCCTCTTCAGGGTCGTGAGGGTAGGGCTCTACACTGGAGAGGCCGCCCACGGCGTGGGGTGGAGTAACGCCGGAGGCGGGCTGAGCATAGCCACCGAAACCTTCGCGGACCATTCGGTCGCGGTCAACGGCCATGTTGAGCGCCCGGCGAGTGCGCGCGTCATCCAGGGGCGCGTCCTCGACGCTGCGGTTCACGAGGCCCAGGAGAACGCGCATCGCGTCGATGGCGTGCAGGCGAGCGTGCTCGCTGTTCTCTACCCGCCCGATGTCCGCCGGGGAGACCTCCGTGACGATGTCTACCTCACCCTCGGTGTCGCAGACGAGGTCGAGTCCTTCGACGGGCGAGATGTCGTTGTGGAAGACGACCCTCTCAAGACGCGGGCCGCGCTCCTTGTTCCAGTGGTCGGTGTTGGCGGTTAGGACGACCTTATCCGTGCGGTCCTGCTCCGTATCGAGCCAGGTGCAGGCGAGCGGTTCGGCGTTCATGATGGCGATCTCGTTGTACAGGGAAGAGTAACCCTCGGTGAGGGTGAAAGGACCGGTGCCCCACGGGCCCGGAGCGTCGATCACTCACCAGTGTCCCTCGCCTCGCCCGAGCTTCCTGTAGCCGAAGCCTTCCTCTTCCCAGAAGCGTGTGCTGGGAATATGCATCCCCCGCATCTTGCCCAGGACGAGCCCGTCCGGCGCCGGGAAATGGACACGCAGCTTGTAGTCGTCGACGACCTCAGCCTTCGTATCCTGGTGTATGTTCAGGTTGGAACCCGGCGGGTGAGGAGCCCTCCAGCGCTGCATCTCCTCGAAGGCCCGCTTGACGTTGTGAGCGGTGCATTCCTCACCATCCTGAAACCGGATGCCGCGACGCACATCTATCTCCAGCGTCTTATCGTTCGTCCAACGCGAATCCTCCATTATCGCCCCGACCATGTGGCCCCGCTCGTCGGTGCGTACCGGCTCCTCCATAGTGTTCCAGGTGATGTACAGCCAGTTCAGCGGATTCGGGTCCACCACGTGGACCGTGCCCACCGGCGTGTGTCCCCCCTGTTCAGCCCCGGCCTGCGGGGATGTTTGACTCGTCATTTCTCTCCTTTCCCTTACCCTATCCCTTCGCGCGAATCACAAGAACGTGTCTCGCGCAAACCGCTATCCTCACGAGAGTAGCGGCGAATGTTACCTATCTCCACCCAACAGAGAAGCAATGCTATCACAACGGATGTTCCCTTTTCCAGAGCCGCCTCACCACTTTGCGTGTTCTAAAATGACGAGTTCACCGTATCTTGCTTAAGTCATCTACGGTCGTGTACGAACGAGTGGTCTTAGAATCCCTCCAATCACCCCGAACATCTTCATTGCGTTCGGAGCATTTAACGTGCCTAAGGCAATTGTGTGGAGCCAACGAGCGGACTCGAGCCGCTGACCTGCTCGTTACGAGAAAGAATCGTTACATTTGAGGGTGCTTACCCTTGTTGCAAATTACCTGCAAAAGGGCATATTCAGTTCATCCGGCTACATTCCGAAACAACCGGAAATATGGCCGGGTTGGTGTACGGTTGGTGTACAGAGCTCGAGCTTTTCGCAGCCAAGATCGGCAAAGATTGCCGTCGAAACGGAGGAGCGAGAGAGGATACCGGGAACTGAAGGGTGCGTAGGAGATCAGGCCGAGGGAGTCGTTCTCACAGTGGCTCTGTACCTTCGTTGAGGATGGCGAGATAGCAAGGGCGTTCCAGATTGAGGCTCCGACCATCGCCGCTGCTCCCGCATAGATCAGGGCCGGCAAGATGAAGATCCCCGCTACCATCAGCGCCGCGCCGATCCATCCAAGAACCAGCGCACCCTGGACCCCGTGCCTCGACACACCGTTCCCGAGACTCCACACGGCGAGTCCCAGGAAAAACGCCAGCAAAGGAAAGAGGACCAGATCGTTCACTAGAAAGCCAAGCCTGGCCGCGGATAGCGCCCAGTACCGCCGGCACCCCGGCGCAGCACAGGGCGGCGAAGGCCGAGCCCAGAGAGCCGAAGATGCTTGCGCGCATCCCTAGCACTCTCCCGTGATGCGGCACGCCTCGACGTGTTCCAGGTTGCCCGCGAGGAGTTCCTCGCCCAGCCGGAGCATCTGAAGAACGCGCTCGTCGGTTATGGAGTAATAGGCGTAGCGGCCTTCGCGACGCCCCTTTACGTACCCGCACCACGCGAGACACTGGAGGTGTATAGAGACCCGCCCCTGAGTGGCCCCGACGGCTTCTACGATTTCTCCGACTGTCGTCTCGCCCTGGCGGGCCAAAAGCGCCAGGATGGACATTCGGGTGGGGTCGGCGAACCCGTCAAAGAGCTTGGCCGCGACCTTCATATCCGGGCTTTCGCGCCCGATGGTAACCTCCGCGAGAGGAGGAGCTTCTTTAGTCGTCTCTTGCATTCTGTTTCCTTTCTCACTTACGCCGCGCAGCAGGAGAGCTTGGATACGTCTTTTCCGAAGGTTTGGGCGGCGAGCTTGAGTCCCTCGGACATCGTCAGGTAGGGGGCGAAGTTGTCGGTGAGGTCTGAGATCGTCAGGCCGAACTTCACCGCGAGCGTCGCGGCGTAGATGACGTCTCCGGCGTTCTCGGCCACGACGTGCGCCCCGATCAACTGGTTCGTCTCGGCATCGGCTACGAGCTTGATTACGCCCAGTGTGTCGTGGTTCACCAGTGCTCGCGGTACCGCATCCAGAGGAAGCACCGAAGTCTGTACCTCGCGGCCCGCCTCCCGCGCCTGCTGCTCGGTGAGGCCGACGGTGGCGACCTGTGGGTCGGAGAAGATCACCCCCGGAAGCGCCCTGAAGTCTAGCGACCTGTTCGCGCCCGAGAGCGCATTATCCACCACGAGCGCGCCTTCGTGGGCGGCGACGTAGACGAACTGGGGGCCGAGCGTTACGTCACCGGCCGCCCACACGCGCCCGTTGCTAGTCCGCAACTGCTCGTCCACTCGCACAGCGCCACGTTCGTCCAGGTCCACCCCGACACGTTCCAGGCCAAGTGCTTCGACGTTGGGCTTACGGCCGGCCGCGACGAGTATCTCTTCACCTTCCAGAACACGCTCTTCACCGTCCACGGTTACGTAGAGGCGTTTGCCGTTTTCGGTCTTCTCGGCGCGCTCTATGTGGGTTCCGGTTAGGACCTCGATGCCATCGCGGCCCAGCGCCTCCATCATCGCGCCAGAGACCTCCAGCTCGTAGTCCCTGAGTAGCCTCGGTCCCCGCTGCATCAGCGTAACCCGGCTGCCGAGATGACTGAAGAGCTGTCCTTGCTCTAAGGCTACGTA
>JBBPZK010000266.1:0-7397 GCA_038199155.1 Rubrobacterales bacterium
CGAGCGGGCCTGGAAAAGGGCGCACGGTTACCCTGCTCCCACCGAGC
Organism: Rubrobacterales bacterium; assembly: GCA_038199155.1. GTDB lineage: Bacteria > Actinomycetota > Rubrobacteria > Rubrobacterales > Rubrobacteraceae > JBBPZK01. The sequence goes on from JBBPZK010000266.1 coordinate 48, forward strand.
TACGTGGCGCTCGTGCCGGTAGAGAAGGTCTTGCGAACGGTGTCGGAGGCTATACAACGGTACGCTGAACGGGGGGAAATTCCGGCCAACCTCTGCTTCCACACTGGGCCGAGCCGCTCGGGAGATATAGAGATGTCGCTCGCCATCGGGGTTCACGGGCCGGGGGATGTACACGTACTGCTCGTCGGCTAGAGACGCCGGGGTCTCCTACGAGTGTAGAACAGTACCAGTCCCGCGAGCCCCAGGATAGCCGCCGGAACGGTGACGGCGAGTGCCAATACTCGGCGGATTCTGGCCTGGAAATCTTTCGTGTCGTTGAGGTGCGGGAATGGTGTGTCCGGGACCTCGACCCCGAGGAAATCGCACAGCGGCTGCCAGCCTTCCTTTACCTCGTAGACCAGCAGTTTGTCTTCCGGCACGCGTTGTTTGACGCTCTCGTTGTGGTGTTCGAAGACCTCTATCGCGTACTCACGGTCCTCGAAGTTATTTGAGAAAGTGCCTTCCCAGATCACCTCGTTGACCATCCGGCCCGCGCGTCTGACTCTTTTGGGTGTGAAGACTCTCAGTAGGGAAGATAGTCGGGAACGCTGGGTTAGCTTGCTGATCCTGTAGATGGTGTTCCGGGTGCTCTCGTACCACCGTTCCGGGTCGCGGACGCTGAGGAGGACCTTCGCGTCCGGGTAAAATTCCATAATCTCCTCGTAGAACGTGCAACCCGGCCAGTCGACGGTCGCCCCGTAGTCCCCGAGCAGGTCGTCCCACCGGACGTTCTCGCCATGCGCTGCGCGTTCCCAGAGTTCCGCGTGTTGCGGGTTCTCGAACAGCTCGGTCATGTGGTAGCAAGGGGTGAAGCCGAGTTCTTCGAGCGCCGCTTTCAGGGACAAAGTTCCTGTCCTGCCGAAACCCGCCCCGATCACTTCCACAATATCGCCTCCTCGTGCCTCGTGTTCCCGTCTAGGATCGCTAACCGAGGAGTCCGAGCAGATACGCCAGCGTCATCAGGACGGCGAAGATCGCCAGCCCGAGCAGGACGGTCAGCCAGAGCCGCTTGAGCACCCTGGCCGAACCTTTCCGTTGGAAACTCTGCTTATGCTCTAGCCTCCGCTGAACAGGGCAACGATCTGGCTGTACACCAGTATGAGCGAGAATACCACGAAGAATATGGCGATAAAGACCATAATGGGTACCCGCCAACCCTTGAGCTTGGCTACGTCCGGCAGCACCTTTCTATTTAGCACGATGAGCAACACAGAGTAGAAAGCCATGACGACCCCGCCGCCAGCCGCTGCGATAATGAGCAGGACGAGCGGCTGGGTGAGGCCCGCCCAGAGGATCGTGATGCCGGCGACGATCATGAGCCAGATGACCGTTATGTAGATCTTACTCTCACTCCAGAACTCGGAGTCTCTGAGGTAGCTAACCTTCAGCGAGTCTCCTGTGAGACGCGCAACGTAGTCAAGAACTCCCAGGTTGGTCGAGAAGAGCATGATAAAGCCCGCCACGAAGAAGAACGTCTCGAACCAGGGCGCGATGGATTTGCCGAGCTGCTGGCCCTCGTCTTGGACGAACGTAAGATCGCCGGGGAGGGTGTTGCCGCCGCCTATCGTCGAGAACACGAGCACCGAGAGGGAGACGAGCAGCAGCCAGCCGAGAAACCAGAAGGTGATGAGCTGCTCCTGGTTGGCGACCTTCCACCAGCCTTTCCAGCGACGCTTGTTCTCTTCCGTCTCCGGGAACATGTAGCCTATGGACGGTTCGGCTGCTTCCTCGCCGGTGATCGGGGAGACCACGTTCGGTATGCGGATACCCATTCCCATACCCTTGTCCCGGACGTAGTTGCTCTGGACCAGGTTATTCGCCCCACCGGCCCCGGCGAAGGCTATGGCCCCCAGAAGAGAAGCGGCCCCGAGCTGGCTGAAGTAGCTCGGAAAGCTGGCGATGCTCGAAGGCGCCTCCGTGACGATGCCTCCCCAGGCCGAAGCGTCGGTCGCGACGACTATCGCCAGCCCGATGAAAGCTATTATGATGAGGACCAGGGCACCCTGGACTTTCTCAAGAAGCTGGTAGATCACCGGCGACACGGTCACCGAGATGCCTATGGCGATCAGGAATATGGTAGCGATCAAGGGAACGGACGAGTCGCCGAGCCCGAAGATGAACGTAAACTCCGTGGCCCCGCTCGAAGCCCATCCCGGCCAGGCGTTGGGTAAGATTGCGCCCAGCACGAAGACGATTCCCCAGGGCTTCCACAAGCGGGAGAAGCCTGTGACAGCGGTCTCGCCGGTCGCCAGGGTGTAGCGTTCGATCTCCATGTTCAGGAAATATTGCATCGTCACCCCGAGTATGGCTAGCCACAAAAGCCCTATGCCTACGCGGGCCGTGATAGAAGGCCAGATTATCAACTCCCCGGAACCGAGCGCCGTTGCGAGCAGGATCACGCTCGCCCCAACGTACTTTCGCAACCCCGCCGGCTCCGGCAGATCCCTATACTCGACCGCCGGCAGATACTTGCTCGGAAGCTCCGTCGCAAGCTCGCCGCTCTTCTGGTCCGTGACGTCGGCCATGCTTCCCCCCTATCCTTCCCTAACTTTCCCTAACTCGTTGGGATAATACGCAATTGTGAAACTCGTGTCAATATGACCACGAAATAGAATACTTCGCACCCCACGCTTTAATCGCAAGGCTCATGTAAACATGCAAGAGTTTTATGCTGGGCTCTTCGTGTCGCCGGTTCTTTTTAGAAGTCTTCCAATACGGTTCCCGGAGTATTTGAAACGTGTCTGAATACGGGTATCCTACGGGCTGTAGTAAAGATTCGTTCGTTGTACTTATCGGAGGTTGCTGGATGCTGGGAGCGCGCGAGAGCGTAGTAATAGAAGGTGTCTCCCCGGAGCTTGACTGTGGACGGTACCCGGTCAAGCGTGAGGTCGGCGACCGCCTGGAAGTACGGGCCGATATCATAAAAGAGGGTCACGACATCCTCGCCGCCGCCCTCAAGTTCCGTGAGAAGGGGACGCGCAAGTGGTCCGAGGCTCCCATGACGCTTATCAACCCTGGCTTGGATCTCTGGGGCGGCTCCTTCGACTTACCGAAAAATACTCGCTATGAGTACACCATCGAGGCGTGGTTCGACGAGTTCGAGACCTGGCGTTCTGAGACCGGCAAGAAGGTGGACGACGGGCAGGTCGTTGAGCTTGACCTGATCGAAGGTCGCCAACTCGTCGAGGTTGCCTACTCTCGCTCTAAGGACAAGCGCCTCGGACAGACTCTCGCCGGCTTCGACGCCGCCGGATACGAGGGCAAGCTGGCTATCCTCCGCTCCGAAGAGGTCCGCGAACTTATGCGAAACCACCCGGATCGCTCTGAGTCCACCACCTACAAGAAGCTGGAGGTAACGGTGGACCGCGAACGGGCGCGTTACGGAGCGTGGTACGAGATGTTCCCCCGCTCTCAAGGCACTGAACCCGGCCGCAGCGCGACCTTCCGAGAGGCCGAGGAGCGCCTGCCGGAGATAGCCGAAATGGGCTTCGACGTGGTCTACCTCACCCCGATCCATCCAATAGGCGAAACGAACCGCAAGGGAAAGAACAACGCCCTGAATGCCGGTCCCGACGACCCCGGCAGCCCTTATGCGATCGGTAGCGAAGAGGGAGGGCACAAGGCTGTTCATCCCGACCTCGGGACTCTGGAGGACTTCCGGCACTTCGTCGCGGCGACAAACAAGCACGGCATGGAGGTCGCCCTCGATTTCGCGATCCAGGCCTCCCCGGACCATCCGTACATAGAAGAGCACCCCGAATGGTTCAAGTTCCGTCCCGACGGGAGCATCAAGTACGCCGAGAACCCGCCCAAAAAGTATCAGGATATCGTCAACGTAGACTGGAACTCCGAAGATCGGGAAGGCCTGTGGCGCGAGTGGTGCGATGTGTTGCTATTTTGGGTCGAGCAAGGTGTGAAGGTCTTCCGGGTGGACAACCCACATACCAAGCCGTTTCCGTTTTGGGAGTGGTGTATAGGGGAGATCCAGAAAGAGCATCCGGATGTTATCTTTCTGGCCGAGGCTTTCTCTCGTCCGCGCATCATGCAGAACCTGGCAAAGCTCGGCTTTACCCAGAGTTACACGTACTTTACGTGGCGCAACGAGAAGTGGGAGTTGATCGAATACCTCACGGAACTCTCTAAGGAGGAGCCGGGCGAGTATATGCGTCCAAACTTCTTCGCCAACACCCACGACATTCTGCCGCACGTCCTCCAGTTCGGCGGACGGCCCACGTTCCAGACGCGGTTCGTGCTCGCCGCCACGCTCTCGCCTACTTATGGGATCTACAGCGGCTACGAGTTGTGCGAGAACACCCCGCGCGGTGAGCGAGGAACCGCCGTTTATTATCAGGACTCGGAGGTTTACGAGTACAAGGTGTGGGACTGGGGCCGGACGGGCAACATCAAGGACTACGTAGGGCTGGTCAACCGTATCCGCCGGGAGAACCCGGCCCTCCACCACTTGAAGAACCTCTCTTTCCACGAGGCCCAGGATGACAACGTCCTGTTCTACGGTAAGAGGAAAGACGAGAACGCCGTCTTCGTCGCGGCGAACCTCGATTCGCACAACCCGCACGACACGCACGTACAGTTCCCACTGTGGGAGCTGGGCATTGGCGAAGATGAGGAGTACGTGGTTGAGGAGCTCATCTCGGGGCGTCGGATGCAGGCGCTGGGGAGCTGGTTCTGGGTGCGGCTGACGCCGTGGAGCAACCCGGTGGAGATCTTACGGGTCAGGAAGGCGAGCCTCTGATGGCGAGGGTAGCCGGGACGAACGCCGAAACCCGGCGGGAGGACCCACTATGGTACAAGGACGCCATAATTTACCACCTGCACGTCAAGGCGTTCTTCGACTCGGACAACGACGGCATGGGGGACTTCAAGGGCCTGACGCAGCGCCTTGAGTACATCCGGGACCTCGGGGCGACGGCGGTCTGGGTGATGCCGTTCTATCCTTCTCCACTGCGCGACGACGGCTACGACATCTCCGAGTACAAAAACGTCCACTCCGACTACGGGAACCGGCGGGACTTCCGGGCGTTCGTAAGGAAAGCTCACGAGTTAGGATTGAAGGTCATCACCGAGCTCGTCATAAACCACACCTCCGACCAGCACCCGTGGTTCCAGCGCGCCCGCAAGGCGCCAAAAGGCTCGGCGCGGCGTAACTTCTACGTGTGGAGCGACACGACCGAGAAGTACGAGGATACCCGCATAATCTTCACCGACACGGAGAAGTCGAACTGGACCTGGGACGATGAGGCCGGGCAGTATTACTGGCACCGGTTCTTCTCCCATCAGCCGGACCTGAACCTGGACAACCCGCAGGTCTTCAAGGCGCTCATGGGCGTCATGCGCTTCTGGCTCGACGCCGGGGTGGACGGGATGCGGCTCGACGCCATACCGTACCTCATAGAGCGCGAAGGCACCGACAACGAGAACCTGCCCGAGACCCACGAGGTCCTGAGGCGGATGCGGGCCGAGATGGACGCCCGTTACGAAAACAGGCTCTTCCTGGCCGAGGCCAACCAGTGGCCCGAGGACGTGTTGCCGTACTTCGCCGAGGGGGACGAGTGTCACATGGCGTTCCACTTCCCGCTGATGCCGAGAATATACATGGCCGTGGCTCAGGAAGACCGGCATCCTATCGTGGAGATCATGCAACAGACCCCGGAAATCCCGGACAACTGCCAGTGGGCCATCTTCCTCCGCAACCACGACGAGCTTACCCTGGAAATGGTCACCGATAAAGAACGTGACTACATGTATCAGACTTACGCAACGGACCCGAGGATGCGGGTAAACATCGGCATCCGGCGACGGCTGGCCCCTTTGATGGAGAATGACAAGCCCAGGATGGAGTTGTTGAACAGTTTGCTAATGAGCATGCCTGGAACCCCGATCATCTACTACGGGGATGAGATCGGGATGGGCGACAATATCTTTCTCGGCGACCGGGACGGCGTCCGCACCCCGATGCAGTGGACCGGCGACCGGAACGCGGGGTTCTCGCGCTCCGACCCGGCCCGGCTCTACCTGCCGCCGGTCATGGACCCGGTCTACGGCTACGAGTCGGTCAACGTCGAAGCCCAGAGCCGCAGCCCAGGCTCTCTTTTGAACTGGACCAAGCGGATCATCGCCGTGCGCCGGGCGCACAAAGCATTCGGACGGGGCACCTTAGAGTTTCTGCACCCTGGCAACCGGAAGGTGCTCGCCTACCTGCGGGAGTACGAGGGCGAATCCATCCTCTGCGTCGCGAACCTCAGCCGCTCGGCCCAGCCGGTGGAGTTGGATCTCTCGCGCTTCGGGGGGCGGGTGCCGGTCGAGATGATCGGCGGGACGAGCTTCCCGCCGGTCGGTGAGCTGCCGTACTTCCTGACGCTGCCGGGACACGCTTTTTACTGGTTTAAGCTCGCCACCGAGGCCGTCGCCCCGAGTTGGCACCAGGACGCCCCGCGGTTGCAAGAGCTGCCGGTGGTCGTGCTCCCCGCCGGACGCGGCCCCGTCCGGGAGGTCCGCCAGGCGCCGCTGCGGCTCCCCGCGCGTCAGGTCGCGCAACTGGAGAAGGAGACGCTGCCGGGCTTCCTGCGGATGCGGCGATGGTTCGCGGCAAAGGGCGAGAAGATCGAGCGGGTAGAGGTTGTCTCCCGGGTAGAGCTCGGCCCCGACTGGCTCCTTACCCTGCTCAAGGTCAGCCTCGCGGGAGGGAGTGATCCCCAACTCTACCTGCTGCCGCTCGCGGCGGCCTGGGAGGACAACAGCGACGACGTGCTCTCCCGCTTCGCGCCCAACGCGCTGGCGCGACTCCGCAGGCGTTTCAGGACCGGCGTCCTCTTCGACGCGATGGCCGACGATGAGTTCTGCCGCTTTCTGGTGGCGGCGATGGGGGAGGAACATGAGATCGGGACGGAAGGAGCCAGGCTCAGGTTCTCGAAGACCGCCGTTTACGGAGAGCTGGTCGGGGAAGGGCCGCTCCCGGTGCGCCGGAGCGGGGCGGAGCAGAGCAATACGTCGGTCATCTTGGGTGAGAGGCTCGTGTTGAAGGCGTGCCGGCGGCGGGAGGCGGGCGACAACCCGGAGCTCGAGATCGGGCGCTTCCTGACCGAGGAGGCCGGCTTCTCGAATATCCCGCCGCTTGTCGGCGCCGCCGAGTACGAGGGTGAGGAGGGCGAGCCCTCGACGCTCGTCCTACTGCAGGGCTTCGTGGAGAACCAGGGCGACGGCTGGTCCTACACCCTGGACTATCTGGAGCGCTACCTGGGAGACCGGCTCGTCACCTCGTCCTGGAGTCTCGAAGACGGGGAGACGAATGAG
>JBBPZK010000267.1:0-9811 GCA_038199155.1 Rubrobacterales bacterium
CTTATGCGAGGCCGGACGCCGAGCGGATCTACGTCGGCAAGAAACCAGGTAACCCGACCATGAGCCAGGAAGAGATCAACAGCCTCCTCGTCGAGTTGGGACAGAATGGGAAGACGGTCGTGCGCCTGAAGGGCGGCGACCCGTACATCTTCGGGCGCGGCGGCGAAGAAGCCCTCGACCTCATAGAAGCCGGTATCCCGTTCGAGGTCGTCCCCGGCGTGACGAGCGGCGTCGCGGCCCCCGCTTACGCCGGGATCCCCGTCACCCACCGGGGTGTCTCGACGAGCGTCGCCTTTATAACCGGACACGAAGACCCGACAAAAGGCCGTTCGGACGTGGACTGGAAAAAGGTCGCCAACGGCGCCGATACGCTCGTGCTGTACATGGGCATCGGGCGGCTGAAGGAGATCTCCGCCGAGCTTATCTCAGCCGGAAGACCGCCTGAAACGCCGGTCGCTTGTGTGCGCTGGGGCACCATCCCCGAGCAGCGGACAGTCACTGGAACTCTGGAGGATATAGCGGAGCGAGTCGCTGAGGCGAACTTGAAACCACCGGCCATCACGGTCGTGGGTGACGTGGTTGCGCTGCGCGAGTCCGGGTTGGACTGGTACGAGAAGCGTCCACTCTTCGGGAAGCGCGTGGTCGTGACGCGGGCGCGGGCTCAGGCTGGCGAGCTTTCGGAGGCTTTTGAGGATCTCGGGGCGGAGGCCTACGAGTTTCCGACTATTGGGATCCAGCCGCCCGATGACTTCGGGCCGCTAGACGAAGCGATCCGGGAACTCGACACGTTCGATTGGATCGTCTTTACGAGCGTGAACGGCGTGGAAGCTTTTATGCGGCGGTTACGGCATCATGGGTTAGATCTCCGAGCCTTGCCCCGCGAAGCCCAAATAGCCGCCATAGGTCCCGCGACGGCGGAGGCGCTGGAAGAGACCGGGCTGCGGGTTGACGTGGTGCCGGAGGAGTATCGGGCAGAGGCCCTGATAGAAGCTCTCGGCCGCGACTCGCTCACCGGGCGGAAGGTCCTGATCCCACGCGCCAAAGTGGCCCGCGAGATACTCCTGGAGAAGCTGCGCGAGGCTGGAGCCGAGGTCGTCGTGCCTCCGGCCTACGAATCCGTCCCGTCCACCTATGGTAAAGATGACCTGGCGCGACGACTGGAGAACGGAGAGTTCGACTGCATCACCTTCACAGCAAGCTCGACCGTCCAGAACTTCGTCGGCGCATTCGGTGATGAGAGGGCGGCGCGGTTACTTTCTGAGACTCGCGTCGCGTGCATCGGCCCTATAACAGCGGAGACCGCCAGGGAAAGCGGTCTCCGGGTAGATGTAGAAGCAAAAACGTACACTATACTGGGGCTCGTTGAGGCGGTCTTGGACCTCTTCGTCGCCGACTCGGTAGAGAGAGGTGAGTAGTATAGGGTTTCCACAACAAAGGTTCGACTCGCCCGCGACCGACGCTAATGTAAGAACCATACTGAGTTAATCATTTTAGGAAGAAGGGAGCGTGAAGCAACGTGATATTCGTGATCTCGGACAACCTCGGCGAGATCGAGAAGATCGAGGCGGGCAGCTTCGTGTCTCTTGACGTGTGGGAGAGGACGCACATCCAAGAATGGGTCCGCCGTCATCCCGAGATCTTGGGTGAGGATCTATTGATCGTGAGCATGGAGTTTGACAGGTTCAAGGGCTCGCGGGACAGGTTGGATCTTCTCGCTGTTGACCGAGAAGGCAATCTCGTTGTGGTCGAGTTGAAGAGAAACTCTCACGCCGACTACGCTGACCTGCAAAGCATAAGATACGCTGCAATGGTCTCTACGATGACTGTGGAGCAGCTTCTTCCATACTACGCCGAATACCACAAGACAGCTACGGGAACAGCAGCCACCGAAGAGGAGTTGAGGTCCAATATAGCGGACTTCGTCGAACTCGAAGAATTCGAGGAGTTTTCGAGCCAGCCTCGTATCATCCTGTGCTCTGAGGATTTCTCCCAAGAGATCAGCACTACCGTGCTGTGGCTTCGGGAATTCGACCTCGACGTCGCCTGCGTTAGACTCACACCACACCGTCTCGAAGACAAAATCATCTTGGTTCCCGAGAAAATCATCCCACTGCGAGAGACAGAACAGTATGTGATCGGAATACAGGAGAAAGAAGAAAAGAGGCAAGTATCGGCGAAAAGTAAGCCTGCCACTACACTGGAAGAGCATCTTGACAGGGCGGATCGCAACGGGACCGGCGAGGGTTTTCGGGCAATCCTGGAATCAGCCGAGAAATACTCCGACATCGGACTACGCAGCTCGCAGAATAGCCTAGCTTTTGCCCCGGCAGCCAACCGGAGCAATACGCTATTCGTTGTGTACCCTTCATACTCGTCAGGGAAAGGTCTAGCGATAAACGTGTACTCTGAGATTTGGGCAAAATTCTTCGGTGTCACGGAGGGAACTTTGGCTTCGACTCTCGGCTCCGAACGGTATAGAAAAGGCGTGACGAATGAAGAAGCGAGAGAGTTTGCGGTGAACCTTGATCGCTTGTTCGAGCATATCGAGCAGAACACTGACTGAGGGCTTAGGTTCGCGGTAAAACTTTACTATGTATGGATTGCGATCTGACGAGAGGTGAGTAGTATGGCATTTCCACAACAGAGGCTGCGTAGGACTCGTCGAACCGCCGCTTTGCGGGGGCTCGTGCGCGAGACGCGGCTTTCACCGCAGGACTTTATATACCCGATCTTCGTGACCGCCGGAGAAGACGTGCGTAACCCTATCTCCTCGATGCCTGGCATCTTTCAGCTCTCCATAAACCACGCCGTAGCGGAGGCGAAGCGGGCTTACGAACTCGGGATACCAGGCGTCTTGCTCTTCGGCATCCCGGATGAGAAGGACGAGGCCGCCACGGGCGCCTACGATCCAGAGGGCATCGTGCAGCTCGCCACACGCGCCATAAAGGAAGCGATGCCGGAGCTTCTCGTCATCACCGACGTTTGCCTTTGCGAGTACATGAGCCACGGTCACTGCGGTGTGGTCGAGAAGGACTCCGGCGAGGTGATGAACGATGTTAGCCTGGAGCTTCTCGCCCGAACCGCCTCTTCGCAGGCGGAGGCCGGGGCGGACATCGTCGCCCCGTCGGACATGATGGACGGGCGAGTGGCTGCTATACGGGCGGATCTGGACCGCGAAGGGTTCGAGAACACGCCCATAATGTCCTACGCCTCCAAGTACGCGTCGGCTTTCTACGGGCCGTTTCGCGAGGCCGCCGAGAGCGCGCCCCAGTTCGGCGACCGTCGCAGCTACCAGATGGACCCGGCCAACGCCCGCGAAGCCCTAGTAGAGACCGCGCTAGACGTCGAAGAGGGTGCGGACATAATAATAGTCAAGCCCGCGCTTCCCTACCTCGACGTGCTACGCCGCATCCGGGAGACTACCAATTTGCCGATCGCCGCTTACAACGTTAGCGGCGAATACTCCATGATAAAAGCAGCAGCCCAAAACGGCTGGCTGGACGAAGAGCGAGCCGTCATGGAGGCACTCACCGGCATAAAGCGGGCCGGGGCGGACATCATCATCAGCTACCATGCGCCTGACGTGGCGCGCTGGCTGGGTGTCTGATCGGACGTTGGTCGGAAGGCCGGAGTAAGTAGTGTTACGGTTCACACTCGCGGTTCGGGTATAACGAGTAAACATATCTCAAAGGGGGGTTGACTCTGTTGCAGAGCAGCGGAGAGAACATAGGCGCGAGAACAGCGGTCTCGATGGACCGTTCGGCCCGGCTGATGGAGCGGGCGGTGAGGCGCATGCCGGGCGGGGTCAACAGCCCCGTGAGGGCGTTCCGGTCGGTCGGCGGCGACCCGCTTTTCATGGAGCGGGGAGAGGGCTCTCGCATCTTCGACGTGGATGGAAACTCCTACGTAGACTACGTGATGAGCTATGGTCCTCTCGTACTCGGACACGCCTACCCTGCGGTAATAGAGGAAATAGAAGAGACGGCGCGTAAGGGGACGACCTTCGGGGCTCCGACGGAGCGCGAGGTGGATCTCGCCGAGTTGGTTTGCGACGCGGTCCCGTCTATCGAGATGGTCCGGATGACCAACTCCGGCACCGAGGCGACGATGAGCGCCGTGCGGGCCGCACGCGGCTACACCGGACGCGAGAAGCTCCTGAAGTTCGACGGGAACTACCACGGACACGGCGACGCCCTGCTCGTCTCGGCTGGTTCCGGGGTCGCCACCCTGGGCCTGCCGGACAGCCCCGGCGTCACGAAGGGAGCCGCAAAGGACACAACCGTCCTGCCCTACAACGACCTCGAAGCGGTGCGCAGGCTATTCGAGGAGCGGGGCGGGGAGTTCGCGGCCGTTATCCTGGAGCCGGTGGCCGGGAATATGGGCTGCGTGCCGCCTGAGAGAGGATACCTGGAAGGACTGCGGGCTCTGACTTCTGAGTACGAGGTCGTGCTCATCTTCGATGAAGTGATGACTGGTTTCCGGCTGGCGCGGGGTGGGGCGCAGGAGCGGTTCGGGGTCGTGCCGGACGTGACGTGTCTAGGTAAGATCATCGGCGGCGGGTTGCCGGTCGGGGCGTTTGGGGGGAAGCGTGAGATCCTGGAGCGCATAGCGCCATCCGGACCCATCTACCAGGCTGGTACTCTCTCGGGCAACCCGCTCGCGATGGCCGCCGGCCTCGCCACCCTCCGGGCCGCCTCCGAACCCGGCTTCTACGAACGACTGGAAAACCTCGGCGACCGTTGGAAGAGCGGCATGAACGAGGCCGCATCAGCCGGCGAAATGCCGTTCACCATAAACCAGGTCGGCTCGATGGTCAGCATCTTCTTTACCGGAGGCCCCGTCACCGACTTCTCCTCCGCCGCCGCATCCGACACGAAGGCGTTCAAGGACTTCTTCTGGCACATGCTCGCGCGCGGGGTCTACCTGGCCCCGAGCCAGTACGAGACGGGCTTCATCTCCACCGTTCACTCGGAGGACGACCTGGACCGGACCTTCGAAGCCGCACGTGAGTGGTTCTCGAAAGCTGGAAATTAGAGCTTTGGAGAAGACGACTTCCAGGACGCCGGATGTCTCGCTCCGGGAAGTTTTCCTGCGGGCCGCGAAAGACCTGCCCGGAGAGGATCATCGGGCGGAGGTTGTCGCGGAAGCGCTCGGGTACTTGCAGCAGGGATTCGACTCGCACTACGCCGTAGAAGCTACAGACGGCGCCACGGATGAAGCGATACTCGTTGGGGACGACTCTTACGCGCAGGCTGTCGAGACGATAGCCCGTTTGGACGAGCCCCGTTTCGTGGCGGTTGCGAGTCGTATGATCCGCGACGGCGCCGGGCAGATAGCCGCCGGCGGAGAAGTCTCCATCGAGTTGTGGACTCCGCATCTCGCAGGCTTGCTCGATGTGATCTCCGGTGAGGGACAGGAGGGTTGCGAGTCTCGCATCAGGAGAGCTGCCGCGAGCGTGGGCGAACGTCGTGGCTAGGCAATCGGGTGGCAAACTCTCTGGCGGGAGCCTGCCGGTCGGGGAAGAACGGGCGACGATGGTGCGGGAGATGTTCGACCGAATCTCCATGCGCTACGAGCTTCTAAACACGCTCATGACCGCCGGTCTCCATCGCCGCTGGAACAAAGCGATAATAGCCGCGACCCAACTCGAACCCGGAGACCGAGCTCTAGACCTCGCCTGCGGAACCGGAAGCCTCACCCGTGACCTGGCGCGACGCGTCGGGCCGGAGGGCTACGTCCTCGGCATAGATTTCTCGGAAGGCATGCTCCAGGCCGCCAGAGAACGGCCCGCACCGAACATCGAGTACCGGCTCGGGGACGCTACAGACCTCGAAGGCGTGCCGTCGGAGAGTTTCGACGCCGCGACCATCGCCTACGGGGCGAGGAACATACCGGACTTGGGGGCGTTGTTCTTCGAGATGGCCCGTTGCGTGGCGCCGGGTGGGACGGTCGTTTGCCTGGAGATAGCGCGGCCCCCGGGTAGGATCTCCGGTGCTTTCTATGGGCTCTGGTTCGATAAGATCGTACCCTGGCTCGGCGGAAAGGTCTCCGGTGACGCCGAAGCATATTCGTATTTGCCCGAATCAGTGAAAGCGTTCGTGGCGCCCGAGGAATTAGCTGGCATAATGAAGAGCAATGGATTACAAGACGCTACATGGAACAGACTCGCTGGCGGTATCATCACGCTCCACTGCGGAAGAAAGCCGCTTGGACCAAGACGCCCGTAACCTGCGCTCCGCGCTGTCGGATAGCGCCAACGAAGCGATGGCCGAGGTCGAAGATGGCCTCGTCGCAGTCGCCAAACGTGCCCCGCGAGAGTTGGTGCAACCTTCGCTGGAAGCGCTCACCTCCGGCGGCAAGCGGCTAAGACCTCTGTTGTTGATGTTGAGCGCGGGTGTCGGGGAGCCGGATCAGGAGCCGCTCTTGATGGCTTCCACAGCTATAGAGGTCCTCCACACGGCGACCCTCATCCACGACGACATAGTGGACAGGGCCGAGAGTCGCAGGGGAGAGCCGACCACCGTGGCGGTCTACGGACGGGAGATGGCGGTCGCGACCGGCGACTATCTCTTCGCAGAAGCATTCTCCCTACTGGCGGAAGTTGGAGAGCCGCGCATCATCCGGGCTTTCGCGGAGGCGGCGAGAGGTCTTGCCATTGGCGAGGTGGAGCAGTACCGGGCATCGGGTACGCCGGTCGAGGTCGAGGCTTATCTGGAGTACATCAAGATGAAGACCGCCGGGCTCTTCAAGGCGGCTTGTGTCGCGGGTGGGAGCCTGGGTGGAGTCTCCATCCTACAGATAGACGCGCTCGCGACCTATGGGCAGGCGCTCGGGATCGCGTTCCAGATGTCCGATGACGTTATGGACCTCGCCGGGAAGCCGGGTCTGATGGGCAAAGGTATCGGGACGGACCTCGTGGAAGGGACCGTGACGCTACCCATGATCTTCGCGCTCCGGGAAGGCGACGCCGGGGCTATAAGGCGGGCTCTAGCTACTACGGGCCCATCCCCCGAAGTGCTCGAAGCCGGGATAGAGGCCGTGCTTGCCACCGACGCCATCGCAAAGACCGAGGAGTGGGCGCGGGGCGAAATAGACGCCGCCATAGGTGGCCTCGCCCTCCTGCCGGACCGTCCCGAACGCGCTATCCTTGAAGCCGTGGCCGCCGAGGTCGTCGGCAGAGATACCTGAGACACAAAGGAGAGTGTAGTTGGCTTCGAACCCCGATGGAACGATGATCTTTGCCGCAGCGCTCATGCTGCCCGTACACGGCCCCGCTATAGAAGATGGGGCTATTCTCGCCCGGAACGGGCATATAGCGGCTGTCGGTACGCTTTCGGATTTGGGCCGGGACAACCCGAACGCGGAGGTCCGCTACTTCCCGCACTGTACGATCATCCCCGGCGCGGTAAACACCCACGCCCACCTCGGGTTCCGCCTCAAAGACAAGCCGGAGGGCGGCACCTTCGCCGGCTGGCTGGGGCAGTTGGTCGAACGCCTCCCCGAGAAGGATTCCTGGACCGCCGAAGCCGCCCGCGACTCCGCCCGCGAGGCGATAGAGGCCGGTACTACCTTTATGGCAGAGTCTTCTCCATACGGGGAGTGCCTGCCGCAGCTCGCGGAATCAGGGATGGCCGGCACGGTCTACGCCGAGTTTTTCCCGCACGATATTGGCACACCCGAGGAGGCGGTCGATTTCATCGTGAAGAAGGCCGCCGAGTTGCGCGAAGGGTTGCCGGAGAGGGTCGGGGCGCAGGTCAGCGTTCATGCTCCGTACACTGTGGACCCGAAATCTGCGCGGTTGGCGGCGCGGCGGACGCGGGAGGAGGGCGAGCGGTTGGCGATCCACCTTTCAGAGAGCCCGGAGGAGGTCGAGTTTGTCCGGGAAGGTACCGGTGGTCTCGCAGAGATCTTTTCGAGCAACGACTGGGGCGGTACGGGCCTTTCGCCGGTACGTTACGCCGAGGGTGTAGAGCTTCTCGCGCCCCAGACCATAGCGGCCCATCTTGCGACCAGCGTCTCGGATGAAGATATCGAGATTCTAGCTCGCACGGGCGTCGCCGCTGCCCACTGTCCACGCTCCAACGACTACCTCGGGTGCGAGGTGTCGCCGGTCCCGGAGATGATGCGTCGGGGCGTGCGGGTCGGGATGGGGACCGACGGCCTGTGGAGCAGTTCCAGCATGAACCTCTTCGAGGAGACGCTCTTCGCCGTGAAACTGCACGGCTTCGACGGCGAGACGGGTCTCAGGCTCGCGACGCTAGAAGGCGCGCGGGCGCTCGGCATCGAGGACGAAGCCGGCAGCCTGGAGACCGGCAAGTGGGCCGACCTCGCGATAGTGGAGGTAGTCCCCGGAGGCGAGGACCCGGAGCGCGAGGTCCTGGAGGCTGCGGCCGGCGGCGGGGTCGCGGCGACGGTAGTGGGCGGAGTGGTGATCCACGACCGTTTCGGCCCCACCGCGAACTAGCAACCACCGAACCTTCCGGAGACCGGCCATCGGCGAGGCAAATAGCCCGGTAGGTAGCTTGTTTATGCTATAACTCGCGTCGAGCAAGACTTTTTCGAGGAGAAACCATCATGATGATGAACCGCGACAAACTAAACTTCTGGGTTCGCATCTTCGCGTTCGTGATAGCCGGGGTTTTCATCTTCTCCTTTGCGTTCCTGGGGGTTGGGGGCGGGATAAACCCACTGGACCTATTTGGCAACAAGAACTCTTCCCAGCAGCAACAGCAGCCGGGACAGACGGTCAACTTGCAGGATCAGATCCAGCAGGCGAAAAAGAACCTGGACAAGAACCCGAAAAACGCCGATGCGATCCGGAGTCTCGCGATCCTCTACTACCGCGACAACCAGCCGGATAAAGCCGCGCAAGTTTTGGAGAAGGGCCGCAAGACGCTGCCAAAGAACCCGGACATAGCAAACTTGTCGGGTCAGGTCTACGCGCAGCAGGCCCAGACGGCGGCTCCGGGTCAGTCGCAGAAAAAGCTCTACGGAAAGTCGGCAGATGCGTTCGCCGCCGCCACGAAGATCCAGCCGAAAAACGCCCAGAGTTACCTTTACGCGGGCCAGTCCTACGATCAAGCCGGGCAGCCGGCGGAGGCAATAAAATATTGGAACGGCTACCTGGACCTCGAACCAAAAGGACAGCAGGCGAAGCAGGTGAAGGACCAGATCTCCCAGCTTCTCAAAGGCGGCGGCTCGACCGGAGGAGTGTCGGGGAGCACAAATCCATAGCCCAGAAGGTGATCCAGCGTAGTACAATGCGACGTAAGATATAGGGAAACCACGAAAGCAGTAAGGAGTAAAGATGCTTCCAACAAGTTGGGGTCCTGGAGAGTTAATAATTATATTGGTGGTTGTTCTGCTCCTCTTTGGCGCGAAGCGCATCCCGGAGCTCGCCAAAGGACTTGGGACCGGTATGAAAGAGTTCAAGAAGGGTGCCAGCGGCGAGGACGAGGAGATAGAAGGTAAGAAGGACAAAGAGAAGCAGGACGACGAGGACGACATACAGAAAGAAGAGAAAGTCGGGCCGCGCGCGGAGGATTCCACCGCCGACACGACGGATCATAATTCCTCGGAGGCCGAGCACGCCGAGCAGCAGCGCAGCTAGAACCGGGACTTAGGGAAACAAAGACCTAGAGATGGCTAGTCGTCTAAGACTTCCGAACCGCGAGCGCAGCGAAGCGCAGATGACGATAATCGAGCATCTGGACGAGCTTCGTTCCAGGATCATTAAGATCGGCATAATCTTTTTTGTCGCTGCTATCGTTGCGTGGTTCTTCCGCATCCAGATCTACGATGCGCTGCTGGC
>JBBPZK010000268.1:0-4686 GCA_038199155.1 Rubrobacterales bacterium
CCATCGAGGACTTCGAAGAGGCGGGGCTTCGCACGGTCGAGCGCCGGTTCGGTCCCAAGGACACTATTTTCACTCCGGGAGACCCTGACGACCAACTCTACTTCGTGCTTTCCGGCACGGTTCGGCTCTATAAGATCTACGGTGACTACAAAGAAGGTACGACCGCGCTCCTGAAGCAGGGCGGCATCTTCGGGAAGTTGAGCCTGGTCGAGGGGCGTTGGCAGGACGTTTTCGCCGAGGCTGTAACCGAGGTCCGGGTGGCGGGTATCCAGAAAGCTTCCCTGGAGCGGGCGATGAAGAGCAATCCCAACTTCGCCTTGAAGTTGTTCTCTTCGCTCTCCGAGCGTCTCCGGCAGTCAGATGAGGTTATAGAGAGCCTGCTCCACCGCGAGGTCTCGACCCGTCTCGCCACGCTTCTCCTGAACCTGGGCGAACGCTTCGGGGAGGAGAACGGGTCCGGGACGACTATCGGGGTTCGCCTCACGCATCAGGACCTGGCTAACATGATCGCCTCGACCCGCGAAGCGGTCTCGAAGGTGATGAGCGAGTTGCAACGCGACAGCTCCATCGAAGTCCGCAGCCGCAAGATAGCCATCCTGAACCGCGAAGCACTCACCGAACAAGCCTCCGGTCCATCCGGCCTGGGCTACACGTACTGATCCAAACTTTCCGGCAAAACGTTCTCCGTCTTCTTGAAACTTCCTGGAGGCGGGCGCGTATATAATCAGTATATGGAGTACACATCCACAGTTGCTCTGGGAGGTTGGCGGGCGCGGCTCAAGGGCTTGCCTGTCCGGCGCGAGCGGTTGGAGGACCAAGACCTTGTCGCGCGCACCCTCGAAGGCGACGTGCGTTCTTATGAAGAGTTGGTCGGGCGTTACGAGAGGCTCGTAGGGCGCGTCCTCTACCCTTACGCGCGGCGCGAAATCTCCGTGGAGGATCTCGTCCAGGAGACTTTCTTGAAGGCCTACGACAAGCTTGGGACTTTCAATCCGGACTACCGTTTCAAGACTTGGCTGCTCGCCATCGCGAACAACCTCGGTGTCGATACACTCCGCCGCCGCCGGGAAGTAGTCGAGTTCAACCCGGAGATACATGCTGCGGCGTCGGAAGTTTACGAGAGAGGCCCGGAGGCAGCCGCCATCGAGGGCGACCGTTCCGAGAGCGTGCAGCAGGCGATCATGGACCTGCCGGAGACTTACAGTGTCCCGATCCTGTTGCGCTACAACGAAGAGTTGAGCTACGCGGAGATATCCGAAGTTCTGGGACTCTCTATCCCCGCTATAAAGAGCCGTCTTTTTCGGGCTAGGAACATGCTCGCCGGGCGGCTGGAAGAGGCCGGGGAGAGGGTATGAGCCCCAGCCGCGAGCAAGACGGCCGCGGCTGCGACCCAGAAGCGGTTTTCGAACTGGCGGATAGGGAACTCGACCGCGAGCGGGAGCGGGAAGTCCGGGCTCACCTGGAAAGTTGCTCCGGGTGTCTCTCTCTCTACAACCAGGAGATCTCCCTGAGCGCTTCACTCAGCGCGGCGAAGATATCCGGGGGGAAGCCTTGCTCCGTGTCTCGCGCGGTGGCGATGGCGCTGCCGACCCGTCCGGCCAAGGTCAGGTTGTTGTGGGCCTTTCTTTCGGTCGCGCTGCTCTTCGCGGCGCTGGCTACCTTGCAGTTGTCCGGCGCGAACCCGATCAACTACCTCTCGGACGCTCTTGGGATGTTGTGGGGCTACGTCTCGGAGTTCGCGGGCGTGTCGCGGGTAGTCTTCGCGGTCGCCGGGCCGGTACTCCTGATCTCACTCGGCATCGGCGCCGCTCTCGATATCTTTATAGCGGCCGCAATCTTCTCGGCCTCTCGTCACGCTCGCAGAGCATGACCTATCTTCCAGCCTCGCTCCACGCAGCGCCACGGTTCCGGCTGCTGTTCTTCCCGCTCCTCCTGCCGGTCCTGGGCCTGTACGTCCTGATCTCGGCGAGCCCCGCCTACGCTTTCCAGAATAACGCCCTCGGAGACGTGGTCGTGCCGAAAGGCGAGACCGTATCCCAGGCGTCGAGCGTAGCGGGTGACGTTACGGTAAACGGACGCGTTACCGGGAACGTGAGGTCCGCCCGCGGAAACATCGAGATAAACGGGCCGGTCGGCGGCAACGTTGATTCCGGGATGGGCGATATAAGTATCCGCAATCAGGTGGGCGGCAACGTAAACGCCGGTATGGGCAACGTGGATATAGACAACCGGGTCGGCGGGAACGTGGACGCGGGACACGGGAACCTTCATCTCGGGTCCCACGCCGTTGTAAGTGGAAACGTCCGCCATGATGGGCCGTTTTCGGAGGACCGGGGCGCGGTTGTCGAGGGAAACAAGGTAGGGTATACGGCTTCCGGGTGGGATCGGGGCGCGGATGGAGGGATGTTCGAGGTCCTCGGTTTCGTCGGTTGGGTCTTGACGACCTTCGTATTCGTCGCGTGCAGCGTTCTGGTCGCGGTGCTCGCGCCGAGGCAACTCTCTTCGGCGGTGCGGAGTATAGAAATTTCACCCGGTCGGTCGTTGCTCTTCGGGGTGGCGTCCGTACCGGCGGCGATCCTTCTCGGCGTGGTCTTCGCCGTCTCCATCGTTGGGATACCCGTCCTGCTGCTGCTCATCCCGGCTTACCTGGCGTTCGTGTTTTTCGGCGCCCTAGTCACGGCGTTTTATTTGGGTCGTAGAGTTCTGTTCGCCACGGGACATTACCGGGGCGGCAACGCGTTGGCGGCGGCGGTGGGGGCCATCGTGGTCTCCGTGGCGTACCTGATCCCCTACGTCGGAAGCGGCATCCTCTACCTTCTCGCCCTACTCGGGACCGGCGCAACCATCCTCGCCTTACTCTCCTGGAGACGCAACCGTCCCGAGAACGCGCCGCCTTACCGAAAGCCGCTCTCCAGCAGTCCTCACGACGGATAACCCGCCGACGGAAACAAATCTAGTCGCCCCGTAAGCGGCTCCACGACAAACTAATTTCGGAAGCCGCCTCTTTCTGCTTGACTTTTTCTCGGCCGGGGTTTAACTTCCATTTCACTTATACAGGGTCTCGTCGTAACCAAGGGCGTTTACGTGCTGAGGGGTGTATACAACTGACAACATCTCCGGATAAGCTGGTGGCGTCTTCCGAGCCTGCGGAGAACCTCGCCGGCGGGATAAAAGGTAGGACTCCGGCCCAGGACGCGGTGCGGCGGTTGTTGTCCAGCAAGAGTTCGATGTTCGGGCTCGTAGTGTTCACCGTCGTGATCCTGGTGGCCGTCTTTGCGCCCTGGCTCACCCACTACAACCCGAACACGCAGTTCCGGAACGGTCTGAAGCTGGATGGCAGCCCGATAGGGCCTTCTTCCAGGTTCTGGCTCGGGACCGACGCACTCGGGCGGGACCTGTTCTCGCGTCTCGTCTACGGGGCTCGCACTTCGATGGAGGTTGCGGTGCTGGCGAACATCGTCTCTACTTTCATCGGTATCACCGTCGGGGCGTTGGCCGGGTTCTTCGGAGGTGTGATCGACGCGGCTTTGATGCGTTTCACGGACGTGATGATGAGCTTCCCGGTTATTCTGTTCGCGGCTTTTCTCTCGGTGGTTCTGACGCCGGGTATAGGCGTGGTGATCTTCGTTATAGGTTTCGTGAGTTGGTTCTATCTGGCGCGAATAGTGCGCGGCGAGGTGCTGTCCGTCAGGAATAGGGAGTACGTGGAAGCTGCGCGGAGCATTGGGGTCGGCCGTATTCGCATCCTCGTGAGGCATCTTCTGCCGCAGGTGTATGGTCAGATCGTCGTGTACGTGACTTTGGGCTTCTCGACCACCGTGCTCTACGAGGCTATTCTGTCTTTCCTGGGCGTTGGGATACAACCGCCCACCCCGAGCTGGGGCAACCTCATCAGCGACGGGAACCAGTACCTCACGACCGCGCCCTGGATAGCGATCTTTCCAGGGATAGCCATAGCCGTAACCGTTCTAGGTCTCAACCTTCTGGGAGACGGCCTGCGAGACGCCCTGGATCCCAGGAGGTAGACGAATCCGAGGTTGACAAAGTTTGTGTTGACGGGCCGAGTAGATATCCACAACAGGCAATTGGCGAGGAGCTATTTTTGAAGAAGAACTTTAAGAGGCTGTCGATACTTCTGGGGGCAGCGGCCATGGCCGCCACGGTGGCCGCTGGTTGCGGCGGCTCGGGCAATGGCGGCGGGGGTAGCGGTTCGGCGAACCGCCCGATCCAGGCGACCACCTCGCAGGATATCCCCCATACAGACCCGGCCGTCGGCTACGACACTCTAAGCTGGCCCGTCGAGCACGCCATCTTCACCACCCTCGTCACCTACGACAAGACCGGACAGGGTTTCGTTCCGTGGGCGGCCACCTCTGTTCCAAAGCCGCAGGACAACGGCAAGAAGTACGTCTTCGAGTTGCACAAGGGAATGAAGTTCACCAACGGTGAGCCGGTAGACGCGGCGGCGTTCAAGTACGAGATACAGCGGGTCCTCGATCCCAAGACGAAGAGCCCGCTCTCCGGGTTCTACACCAACATCGTTGGGGCGAAAGACTTTCAGAAGAATCCGAAAGGCGACCTCAAAGGTATCAAGGTACTCTCTCCGACCAAGATCGAGTTCGACCTCGTGAAGCCGAACCAAACCTTCATGCAGACCATAGCTATACCTTCGGCGTCGGCCGTGCC
>JBBPZK010000269.1:0-10148 GCA_038199155.1 Rubrobacterales bacterium
CACGGGCCGTGGCAGATCACACCGACCGGCTTCGCCTGCTCGAAGAACTCCCGCGCGAACCGAACCGCATCCTCGTCGGTCCTCAGGGCGTCCGGGTTGGCGACACCGCCCGGCAACACCAAGCCGTCATAATCAGAGGCGCTGACCTCGGAAGCCACCTTGTCCACCGGGAAGGTGTCGGCTTTGTCGAGGTGGTTGAAAGCCTGCACTTCTCCTGAGCCGGTCGAAACCAACTCCGGGGTACCTCCGGCTTCCTCGACCGCTTTCCACGGCTCGGTCAATTCTACCTGCTCGATGCCCTCCATCGCGACCAGAAAAGCTATTCTTTTGCCCTGGATCTCGTTCGCCATTCGAACGCTCCTTCTCGTGTTTGTAGATCAGTTTCTACTGTAAACTCTACCCGTAAAAGTCGCTATTCAAACAGGCTTTCGGCCTCCCAACGGAGTGAGAGCCGCGTTTCGGGAAGACTCTTTCCGGGCGGATTTTCTCCAGCTCAGGAAGGACTTCGACTAGCGTGAGACCTCCGCACCGGCTGCCGGCAGGAATTCGTAGAAGACCGGCTCCTCGAAGCCGCTTTCGGAGAAAGCCCGCAGCGTAGTCTCCGAGACTCTTTCCACGGCCTCGGAGGGCAAGAGGGCGATTGCGCAGCCACCGAAACCGGCGCCGGTCAGCCGCGCACCGAGAGCTCCGTTCTTCTCCGCGCACACGACGAAAGCGTCCAACTCCGGCGTGGAGACTTCGTAGTCGTCGCGCAGGGAGGCGTGCGAGGTGTACATCAGGCGCCCGAACGCCTCGAAGTCTTCTGCCCGGAGCGCCTCGGCAGCCTCCTGGACGCGGGCGTTCTCTGAAACGACGTGCCGGGCGCGTTCGAGCTGCTCGCCGGAGAGACGTTCAAGGTCTCCTTCGGTCGCATCGCGCAACTCTTCGACGCCGAGGGCGCGGGCCGCTTTCTCGCAGGTCTCGCGGCGGTCGTTGTAGCCCGTATCCGCTAGGCCCCGTTCTACGCGCGTGTCGCAGACGAGGAGGGCGAGATTGGCCTTCTCCAGGTCGAGTGGGACGCTCTCGGCTTCGAGGGAGCGACAGTCCACGAGCAGGGCCGCGCCGGCTTCACCGAGTAGCGAGGCGTACTGGTCCATGATCCCGCTATTGACTCCGACGTACTCGTTCTCGGCCCGCTGGCACGTCACGGCCAGTTCCCGACGGTCCATCCCGAGCCCGAACAATTCATCCAGCGCGAGCGCCGTCGCTGCCTCTATAGCCGCAGAGGAGGAGAGGCCGGAGCCCAACGGTACGTCCCCGGCGAACACTGCCTGGAAGCCTCCGATTTCGTGACCTTCCTCGCCGAGCGTCCAGACGACGCCGCGTGGGTAGTCGGCCCAGGAGGAGTCTTTCTCACCGAGCGGGCGTGACTCGTCGAAGTCGGCGGAGTACAATTCGGCGCCGCCCTTCCCGAGCGCGACGGCGACCCGGCGGTCCACGGCGCAAGGCAGGACGAAGCCGCCATTGTAATCGGTGTGCTCCCCGATCAGGTTGACCCTGCCCGGCGCGCTCGCGACTAGCTCCGGCTCTTCCCCGAACTTCTCGCGATAAGCGTTCGCGGCTCTTTCTTCGATCTCGCGCAAGTCGTCTCCCTCCGGCTAGCCGTATCCGTGAGGATGGTGCCGCATCCATTCCCAGGCATCGGAGATCATGGCTGATATCTCCGGCTTCTCGGGCTTCCATCCCAACTCGCTGCGTATCTTCTCGCTGGACGCCACGAGCACCGGCGGGTCTCCGGCCCGACGCGGCGCCTCGACCGCCTTTATTTCCTTACCCGTGACCTCGCGCGCCGCCTCTACGACCTGCCGGACGGAAAACCCCGCGCCGTTCCCGAGGTTATAGACCGCGTGCTCACCAGGCTTTGCCGCCTCAAGCGCCAATAGATGCGCCCGCCCGAGGTCCTCGACGTGGATGTAATCGCGGACGGCCGTCCCATCCTCCGTGTCGTAGTCCGTACCGAAGATACTGACCTCCTCCCGCTCCCCCGAAGCTGCTTGTAGGACTATCGGGATGAGGTGGGTCTCTGGGTCGTGGTCCTCCCCGAATTCTCCACGCGTCCCGGCGGAGGCCCCGGCGACGTTGAAGTAACGGAGGCTCGTCGCAGCCAGCCCACGGGCCTCCGCGACGGCGGAGATGAGCCGGTCCACGGCGAGTTTCGAAGCGCCGTAAGGGTTGGTCGGCAGCGCCGGAGCCGTTTCCAGGATCGGAACCTCTTTCGGCTCGCCGTATACCGCAGCCGTGGAAGAGAAAACGAGCCTTCTTACGTCCGCCTCTCGCATCGCCTCCAGTAGGTTGAGGGTTCCGCAGACATTGTTCCTATAGTAAAGCTCCGGCTCCTCGACGGACTCACCGACCAGCGAGAGCGCCGCGAAGTGCATGATCCCGTCGAAGCCTTCCGCCAAAACCTCGCCGCAGCGCTCCGCGTCCAGCAGGCTACCTTGTACGAAGCGCGTGCCTTCGGGGATAGCTTCCTTATGTCCTTTGGACAGGTTATCCAGGACTACCGTCTCGTGGCCCGCCTCGACGAGTTGGGAGGCTACCACGCTCCCTATATAGCCTGCGCCTCCGGTCACGAGCACCTTCACGAACCCGCTCCCTCTACCTTCTCCCGCAACTCTTCGGCGGACGCTTCCGGCAGCACGTCCATCACGTACACCCCGGCTCCCGTCTCACTGCCGGCCAGGTACTTGAGCTTCTCGGCGGTCCTATTCGGCGGATAGAACTCTATGTGAAAGTGGGCGACTCCTTCGTATTCTTCTCCATCAGTCGGGGCCTGGTGCATGACCATCATGTACGGTAGCGAGAACCCGAACAGGGCGTCGTAGCCCATCAGCAGCCGCTTTAGGACCCGTGCCAGATCCCATTGTTCCTCGGGGCTCAGGTCTTGTATGGAGGGGGCGCACCTCCTGGAGTAGAGGTGTACTTCGTATGGAAAGTGGGCGTAGAACGGGATGAAAGCGGTGAAGTGCTCGCCTTTGGCGACGATGCGGCGTCCGTCCTCGTGTTCCTGGGAGAGGATGTCGCAGTGGAGGCAGCTCCCTTGCTCCCCATGGTACTCGCGGGCGGCTTCGAGTTCTTTTTTCGGACGCGGGGGGATAAATGTGTAGGCGTAGATCTGGCCGTGCGGGTGGTTGAGCGTCACCCCGATCTCCTCGCCCTTGTTCTCGAAGATAAAGACGTATTCGACGAACTCCTGAGAGCCAAGCTCCCCGTAGCGATCCGCCCATACTTCGATCAGGCCACGGATGCGCTCCTCACCGAGCGCGGCCAGTGTCGCGTCGTGATCGTCGGTATAAAGAACGACCTCGCACACCCCTCGTCCGGGAGCTACCGGCGTGAGAGGCGAACCTTCCCCGTCCTGAAGCGCCGCGTCCGGCGTGAAGGACGGGAAACGGTTCTCGAAGACGACTATCTCGTATGACTCTCTGGGAACCTCTGTCGGAAAGCCGTCCGGCTTTGTCGGGCACAGCGGACAATACTCGGCCGGCGGTAGGAAAGTCCTGTCCTGGCGATGAGTAGCGTAGGCCACCCACTCCCTCAGCGTCGGGTCCCAACGGAGCTGGTTCAACTCTCCTCTTTTTCCTCGTTCGCAAAGGTGTAGAAGATGATGTAGCGTCCGTCGTCTTTGGTCTCTTTCTCTCTCTCCATCCTTATCTCCTCCTCTCGCCCCGTTCGGCTCGTCACAAGTCTCCTTCCTCTAGCTTGTGGCTGCCACGCCCTGGCGCAGGTCTTCCTCTATCTGCTCCAGGCTACGGCCCTTCGTCTCCGGCACTATGAAGTAGATAAAGACCATCGAGAGGATACAGATCACACCGAGACCCCAGAACACGGGCGTGTTACCCAGTGCCGCTATAAGGATCGGAAACGACTGGGCGACGATGAAGTTGGCGACCCAGTTGCTCGTGGAGCAGACGCCCGCCGCGGAACCCCGGATCTGCAACGGGAAGATCTCCGGCAGCATCACCCAGACTATCGGCCCGAAGCTGGCCGCGAACGACGCTATATAGAGGAGCATGCTGGCGAGCGTGATCCACGAGACGATCCCCGACAAACTAGGCAGGATAAAGCCCAACCCGAGTATGATGGTGCCGATCGTCATACCGGTGAGCCCATAAAGGAGTAGTTTCTTTCGGCCCAGCTTATCGATAAGCCAGATCGCCACGAAGGTAAAGGCCACGTTCACCACGCCTATGCCCACAGTCGCCAGGATAGAGGCCGAAGCTCCGAGGCCGGTGGACTTGATGATCGTCGGCGCGTAGTAAATGATGGTGTTGATGCCTGAGAACTGCTGGAGCATGGCGAGCCCCAGGCCAACTATAAGCATGGGACGTACCCAGGGTGAGAGCAGCTCGCGAGCCCCGGTTTGCGACTCCTCTCTCTCGACCTCCTGGATCTCTTTGACCTCTTGCTCGACATCCTCACGTCCCTGCGAGCGGCGCAAAACCTCCCGCGCCCTTTCCATGTACTCGTTCTTTATAAGCCACCGGGGAGTCTCCGGCACCAAGTACATCCCGATAAACAGAAGTGTCGCCGGCACCGCCGCCAGGCCGAGCATCCAGCGCCACGCGCCAGCGCCCGCCAGCGCAAAACTCACCCCATAGGCGAGCAGTATCCCGATAGTGATCGCCAACTGGAACATGGAGGAGAGACTGCCGCGGATCTCCGTCGGAGCTATCTCCGATATATACGTCGGAACGAGCGCCGAAGCCGCGCCCACGGCGAGACCTGCGAAGACCCGGAAGGCGACCAGAACGGCGATGCTGGGCGAAAAAGCCATGCCGATAGCCCCCACCGCGAAGATCACAGCCGCTACTAGCACCAGCCGCCGACGACCCAGCCTATCACCTAGAGCACCGCTAACCCCCGCTCCTATCGCCGCCCCGATCAAGATAGAACTGACCACCAACCCCTCCAGAGCAGGGGTGAGGGAGAAATCATTCTTGATAAAGAGAATAGCCCCCGAGACGATCCCTATGTCATAACCAAAGAGCAACCCCCCAAGCGCCGCAACGCCCGCCACCATGTACGTAAACCGCTTGCCGCTACTGGAAGCCCCTGAAGATGCCGCCGACTGTGACATACCCCACCCTTTCTACGTCAAGGTCCATCTTGACTTATAGGGCCCGGCGACCGACTAACAAAGTCGTATCCGCCGCGCCACCCTCTTACACGTCCTTCTCCTTCCAGCCAACCATATTACCCGAGAACACGATTCCACAATCCAGCCACCTCTAAAATAGCATCTTAACGGCAATTCCAACAACTATCAACAGCGAACTGCGCCTTCGTGTTCGATTTTCTCTTCCATCGGAAAGCCTGCACAGGTAAAAGATTTTCCCTCACATACTCCGGGGCTTGCGGGCGGTGATCTCACGTATACAGGTCGTGTCTGCTTTGGGCTTGCGCTCGTAGGTCAGGAGGCCATTTATTTCTTGCTCCACGTCGGCTACCAGAAGCCTTCAGAGAGCCATATGTCGGTTAGCGGCAAGAAATTTCAGTCGGGCGTGAGGGCTCCGCGAGGTATCTACCACCACGGATGATCGCTGCGTCGAGTCGAGCATGGGCTAGGTCTCTACCACATGCGGTGGACTTGCTCGCGGATGTTTTGATCGTAGACCTCGCGGATATGATCCATGTCTTCGTCGGGGATCGGTGCCAGGTTCGCCGCGGCGACGTTGTCTTCTAACTGTTCGGGACGCTTGGCTCCGGGGATGGCGCAGGAGACGGCCGGGTGCATGAGGATCCAACGTAGGGCGAGCTGCGCCAACGTGTGCCCTTCGGGAACGTACCGCTTTAGCTCCTCGGCAGCCTCCAGGCCGGTCTGGAAGTCAACGCCAGCGAAGGTCTCACTTCTGTCGAAAGCTTCGCCTTCGCAGTTGAAGTTGCGGTGGTCGTCTTCCGGGAACTGCCGATCGGCGCTCATCTTGCCGGAGAGGAGGCCGCTTGCGAGCGGGACCCGGACGATGATGCCGATATCGTGCTCCTCGGCGAGCGGGAAGAACTCTTCGGCCGGCTTCTGGCGGAAGATATTGAAGATGACCTGTATGGTCTTCACCCCAGGATACTCCAGCGCCGTCCGGGCTTCTTCGACCTTCTCGACGCTCACCCCATAGTTCTTTATCTTCCCGGCTTCCTGCAAGCGGTCGAGCGCCTCGAAGGTCTCGTCCTGATGGTACGTTTCGGTTGGTGGGTAATGCAGTTGAAGGAGGTCGAGCGCCTCCACTCCGAGGTTCATCAGGCTCCGTTCGACGAAGGTGGAGAGGTTGTCGTAGTTGTAGCCTTCGGCGGTGTGGGGATCGAGGCGGCGTCCGGCTTTGGTGGCGACGAAAAGCTCCTCGTCTCGTTCTTTTAGCAACCGGCTGATGAGCTTCTCGCTGCGACCGTCGCCGTACACGTCGGCCGTGTCGAGGAAGTTGACGCCGAGGTCTACGGCGCGGTTGAGGGTGGCGTAAGCTTCGTCGCCGCCGACGGAGCCCCAGTCGCCCCCGAACGCCCAGGTGCCGAGGCTGATCTCCGACACGCGCATCCCTGTTTGTCCTAGATTACGGTACTCCAAAACTACCTCCCAAGGAAAACTACCTCCCAAGGTAATAGTGTTTGGTCTCCGGCATCAGTCTACGGAACTTTCTCCCTTTGCGACCTCGGCGTCGGGGTCCGTGGATAGGTGACCGACCTCGTTCCTGTAGACGAACGTTGCCGCCTCCGCCACATCCGGCGGAACTTCCATCTCCGTTATGGAGCAGTTGTCCAGCCTCATGTGTTCGTGGGGCCATTGATCTCCGTTTTCCCCGAGCAGGCGAGAGAGCAGCCAGGCGAGCGCCCCGCCGTGCGACACCACGATGACCGCGCCCCTCTCTTTCCGATGAGTCTCTACGATGAGATCCGCTTCAGCGGCGGTACGCGCGGCGACCTCACGTCCACTCTCCCCACCAGGCCACGCGTAGCCCAGACCGTCTTCCCTGAACCGCGCCGCTTCATCCGGGAAACGCTCCGCCCACTCCTCGAAGCTGTACCCTGCGGCATCCCCCACGTCTACCTCGGCGAGACCGGCGCGAGGCACCGGCTCCATATTCAACGCGTCACCGATGGCGCGGGCCGTCTCGTAGACGCGCCGGAGCGGGCTGGTGTATATCGCCGTTACCCTGGTTCGATCTCTCAAGTAGGCCGCCAAGTCACGCGCCTGCCGCCTGCCGCGCTCCGTGAGCGGATCTTCTGCCCCCTGAAGCTCTCGCCGCATGTTACCCTCGGTCTCGCCGTGCCGCACCAGCAGCAACCTCATACTCGCCGTCCTCTGTGAAATATGACCTAGTCCTCCAGTCCACCTCTCCGGATGACATCAGCGTACCAGCGGGCGCTCGCTTTTGGGATGCGCCGCTGCGTACCGTAGTCTACGTACACGATACCAAACCGTTTGGAGTAGCCTTCGGCCCACTCGAAGTTATCCAGGAGCGACCATACCATATAGCCGCGCAGGTCCACGCCTTGCTCCATCGCGTCGTGTACCGCCCGAAAGTGGGCGTCGAGAAACGCCACCCGCTCCTCGTCGTCGACGCCGTCTTCGGGGTCGACGTAGTCGTGGACGGCGACGCCGTTCTCCGTGACGTACAAGGGTAGCTGCGTGTACTCCTCGTGCAAGCGGACGAGTATCTCCGTGAGGCCGTCGGGCTCGACAGGCCAGCCCATCACGGTCGTATCGGCTCCGGGCGGGAGGACCGTCACGGCTTCGAGGTCTTCGAAGCGCATGGCAGTCTTTGGGTTGGAATCTCCGCCGTCGTCGATGACGGTGTGACGCATATAGTAGTTGACCCCGAGAAAGTCCAGAGGAGCGGAGATGATTTCCAGGTCGCCGTCGCGGACGAAAGAGAAGTTGCTGTCGGAGCGGTAGTAGTCGAGCATGTCCTCCGGGTATTCTCCACGGAAGAGGGGGCCGAGGAAGATCCTGTTCGCGTTGCCGTCGACCCGCCGGGCAGCCTCGACATCGGCCTTCTCATCCGTCGCCGGGCGAGTTGGCGAGAGGTTCAGCGTTACGCCGAGTTGGTTGGCCTCGCGGCCGAGGGAGCGCATCTCTTTCAGGGCGAGGCCGTGGCCGAGTAGGAGGTGATGGGTCGCGGCGATGGCTTTGCCCGTGTCCTTTACACCCGGCGCGTGGACGCCGGCGCCGTAGCCGAGCCAGGCTGAGACCCAGGGCTCGTTCAAAGTGATCCAATACTTCACGGAGTCGGCGAACTCCTCGTAGAGGACGCCGGCATACTCCGCGAAACGTTTGCTCGTCTCCCTACTCGTCCAACCGCCCAGGTCTTCCAAAGCCTGCGGCAGGTCCCAGTGATAGAGCGTCAACATCGGCTCGATGTCCCTGTCTCTGAGACCGTCCACTAGCCTCCGGTAGTAGTCGAGGCCTTTCTTGTTGACCTGGCCGCCGCCCTCGGGTTGGATGCGCGGCCAGGCGACGGAGAACCGGTAGGCTTTTATGCCGAGCGAGGACATCAGGTCGAGGTCTTCGCCGAGGCGGTGGTACTGGTCGCAGGCGATATCCCCGGTGTCGCCGTGAACTACTTTGCCGGGAGTGTGTGAGAAGGTGTCCCAGATCGAGGCGCCTCGCCCGTCCTCTTTCACCGCTCCCTCCACCTGGTAAGCCGCCGTCGCCGTGCCCCACAGAAAATTATCCGGAAATCGGACCGTCATGTTTGCTCCTTACTCTGTCTTTGGATATACGAGGCTCGCCCTCGTGCTCAGAATGGGTCGGCATCCGCCCTGGCGATCCGACGTTGCGGTGAGTCTTCAGTTAGTTGCATCAGTTCTATGGCGTTGCCGTCTGGGTCCTGGATCCAGGCCTGCAAATTGCCGTCCAAACCTTCCACGGGCTCACGGTCTATCTTCACGCCCTCCCCGCGCAGACGCTCGACGACACCGCCCAGGTCTTCGGTCAGAAGACAGATGTGCATGAAGCTCTGGACGCGGTTGGGGTCAGGTTCAGGCCCGCCGGGGAATATTTCGATAAAACGGTCACCAGAGACGTGCAGGTAGACGAGCATGAGAGATCCGTCATCGTGGTTCAGACGGAACGCCTCCTCAATGCCGAGCAGCCGGTAGAAAGCAAGCGTCTCTTCGAGATCATGTGCCGCGAAAGCGGCGTGTCCCAGGTCGGAGATCACACCCTCTCCTCTCCAATATCCTGATCCGCCAGCTCATATACCCGAACTCCGTAAGGCTCGATCCCGACCGGCAAGGATACTTTCTTCATCCTCTCATCACCGGAAAGCTCCAAAAGATGCGTCCTCTCCGGTATATCCGGCGTCACCTGGACTCTCTCTTCGGACTCGCTGACGAGCCATACGAACTGTCGTCCGTTCTCGTGGACCAGACAATCCGCGAGCACGTCCGGCCTATCGACGCTTACGGGAAGCTCAACGCAGGCTCGGCGGGCGAGCGCCCGGTACAGACGAAAGGCGCCTTCGGGGTTCGCCCGCGCCCGCGAAGCGGCCAGGTATTCGAGCGGGTAAGTCGAGAGAACGATGCTCCCCTCGCCAACCTCTCGCTCCAGGAGCGCCGGCCGACCATGCCCGTCAGTCGCCAGCACCCTCGCTTCCGTAGGCCGCACGGGCAAGAAGGCGCGCCCGTGCTCGTTGCCCGCCACCCGGAAGGTGAGGTTCTCGCCGGCCCGGATATCGCCGAAGTCCTCCTCGAAAGACCACGATACCGAGTCTTCCTCGATGGGATCCACCAACCCGTAGCGCAGCCGGCTCTCGACCCCGAAGAACTCCTCCGGCGACGGGTGCCAGAGTCCGCGTTGAACCGGTACGTCGCCGGGGAAGTAGGAAACGTAGACAACCGCGCCCTCACGCGCTCGATCTTCTAGGGTTCGCCACGAGGGACCTGTAAGTTGCTTTGTGGATGGGACCAGAATGAGACTCGTTTCGGGGATTCCGTCGACCTCTCTCACGAGCGCCGGTGCGAGATCCGCCTCTTTCGCGGCCACGTAGGACTGGAGCAGCACACTTCGGATGGCGGATCGCTCTTCCTCGACGGTAAAAGAATAGTCCGTCTCCAGGTAGGAGGAGACCACGATGGCAACATCAGAAGGCGGTCTCTCGCACTTCTCGATCTCTATG
>JBBPZK010000270.1:0-4504 GCA_038199155.1 Rubrobacterales bacterium
CGATGTAGATCCCTAGCACAGCTATGATCCTCGGGGTGCGCCACCGTTCGAGGCGACGGACCATCGGGTTCAGCGCGTAGGCCAAAATGGTCGCCATCAGGAACGTCAGCAAAACGCCGCCCACCTGCCGGACGAAGACGATTAGCAATACGAATCCCAAGGCGATGAGGATGTACTGCGTATAAGTCGAGACGAGCAGCTTTTTCGCTGGCACTCAGGCCTCCGACGGCAGGGAACCGGTTGATACTCAATATACCAGCTTGGGCGACATCCGAGACCCCCGGATCCTCCAGCCGATGATCGAATTTACGCATAGTTTACGTTCTCGTCGTATCTCTGTATAATCCCACGCGATGAGGGACACGAGAACTCGACGGACCCAACATGTAGGGCGGGTAAGCAAGATCGAGGATGGTCTGCGTCTGCTGCGCGAGAAGGGTAAAGACCGTGCCGGATCCAACATCGGCCCCAGGCTAACCACGCCCGGCAAAGCACGAGGGACCAGCAGGACCAGACCCCCGACAAAGCGCTCTACCGAGAGACGCTCTACCGAACGGGCTCCCAAGAAGACTCCACAGGGCACCGTAAAGGGAAGGTACGAGAAACGGTACGTGGTTGCCGCCGGCCTTTTCGTCCTCGGGGTATTGATGTTCGTACTCGTGGCGTCCGTCTTGCGTCCCGGTGTCGGAGAACGCCAGAGTCCGATAGAAGCCGCCGCGAAGCCGGATACCGCGCTCGCGATGGCGAACGGGGTGAGGATCTCTTCCCCCATCCACCCGGCCGGCGTCACCGGGCTCGGCTACCACCCCGACGGCGACAGCATAATCGGGCTGGAGCCTCGCGGCCGGAGCCTCTCTTCGAACCCGATCTCCCGGTTGTTCACGGTAGGCCCGAACCCGGCGGACGTCCGGTACTACGCGATGGATCCGGCCGGTAGACCCGGCCCCTCGACCGGAGCCCTGGATGTCGAGGCGAAGGCGGGTACCGTCGTCTACGCGCCCGTAACCGGCGTCATCACGGCGATTCGCCCGGACCCCATGCTCCCGGACGCGAACGTGATCGAGATAAAACCCGACTCCGACCCAAACCTCCGGGTCTACGTCTCTCTGGTAAAGAAAATAGACTCCGGCGTCGGCGTGTACAGTTCCGTCACCGCCGGCAAGACCGCCCTCGGGCTGGTGAGTGACTCCGCTAGAGTCCTCCATCCGCAGCTCTCCTCCTACACGGGAAATCCGGGCAACCACGTTACCGTCTCCGCACTGGGGACGAACTAGCCCCCGAAGGTGTGACGTGTCCCGTCCGGGGTCGCGAGCGTGTATTATCATGCGGACATGTTCCTGAGTATTTTCCAAAGCTCGCCCGCTTTCGCGGTCGCCATAGTGATCGGCTTCGTCGTGGGGATCACGCTGCACGAGGCGGCCCACGCCACTTCCGCTTATCTGCTGGGCGACGACACCGCCTACCGGATGGGCCGCGTGACGCTCAACCCGGCTTCGCACCTCGACTTGTACGGCAGTTTTTTCCTCCTGGTCGCCGGTTTCGGCTGGGGAAAGCCGACCCCTTACTCACCTTCTAAGCTCCGTTACGGCGTCTTCGGGCCGGTGCTCGTCGCGGCGGCTGGGCCGGTCTCCAACCTGCTCATCCTCGTTGTCTGCGCCGGCTTGTATCTGCTCCCCTCTTTCCACAGCGGGTATCTCCAGTTGCTGGTGGTTGGGGTCGCGTTCGTCAACGCGCTGCTCTTTATCTTCAACCTGCTCCCCATCCCGCCGCTCGACGGCTCAAAGCTCATCTTTCCGTTTCTCCCACGCGCCCTGGACGGCTTCGTGGACTTCATGAACGAGTACGGGATGTACATCCTCTTCGGCGTCTTCCTCTTGAGCTATGTGATCCCGAGCTTCTCACCGTTCGGCTTCATAATCTCGTTGGTGAGGCCGTTGCTGCAGTTCTTCGGACTCCCTGCAGTATTCTAAGCCTGAAGTAGAGCTATAAGGTAACCCCGGTTCACAGGGAGGGGAAGAATCTGCGAGCCGGGGCCACAAATATTCTACAGCTACTTTCGCATCCAGACCCCCTGGAAAACCGTGAAAAACTCTCGGAGAGGAAAATAAAGTTCGAGGCGGGTTGCGCCAGGGCGGCGGAGAAGCGTTACTCGTCTCCCTGAGCGGGAGGGCGTGAGGAGAGAGGTAGGGAGACGGAGAAGACGCTGCCGATTCCCTGCTCGCTCTCCACTTTTATCTCGCCGCCGAGGTGGTCGGTGATCTCACGGGCCAGGGCGAGGCCGAGGCCGGTGCCGTCGGCGCGGGAGGAGCCCTGGGCGCGGTAGAAGCGGTCGAAGATGTGTGGTATCTCGGTCTCCGGGATGCCACAGCCGCTGTCGGCGACGCTAACGATGGCGTGGCCGTCTTCGCGGTGGAGGTCGAGTGAAACGAGTGCGTCTTTCTCGGAATATTTGAGGGCGTTATCCAGGAGTATCGCGAGCATCCTGTGGATCTGGGTCGGGTCCGTCTCGACCGGCGGCACTTCTTTTTCGGCCTTTATTTCCAGCGGACGCCCGGTGTAGCCGAAGTCCCTGCGAAGCTCGTGCAGCAGGTCTTCGAGGTCTACCTCTTCTTTCTTGAAGACCACGGCGCCCGAGTCGAGGCGCGAGAGGTCCAGGAGCGTACGTGCCAGGCTCTGTAGACGCTCGGTCTGGAGTCGCATGTCTTCGAGGAAGGCCGTCCTTACAGATTCGTCGTCTTCGTCTTCCATCATCTCCAGGTAGCCGGAGAGGGCGGTGAGCGGGGTCTTTAGTTCGTGGGAGGCGTTTGCGATGAACTCGGCCTTCGCCCGCTCTATGTTTCGCTCCTCGGTCACGTCCCGCAGGATGGCGAGCGCCCCGTCTTCGAGGGGCGCGGCCCGAACCTCTATGAGTCGCTCCCCGGCGTTCACCTCTGGTTCGGCTATGGGACCGTTGTAGAGGGTTTTGGCTAGGACCTCCTGGAGATGGTTGTGGAAGGAGACATCCGAGGCTTCGAGAAGCTCGCGGGCGCGGGGGTTCACGAAGATCGGGTTTAGTTCCCTGTCCACACCGACGACGGCGTCGGTCATGCCGTCGAGGATCGCCCGTCCACGCTCTTTCTCTTGCTCCACCTGCCGGAAGGCGTCCTTGAGCGAGGCGGCCATCGAGTTGAAAGTCGAACCGAGGGCGCCCACCTCGTCTTCTATGTGAGTCTCTATGCGCTCGTCGAAGTTGCCGGCGGCCAGGTGCTCGGCGGCGACCCCGAGACGGCTCACCCGCCGGGAGATCGCATCCGCCGCGAAGTACCCGGAGAAACCGGAGATCAAAAGCGCCAGAGCCCCCGCGAGCAAAGCTATATTCTGGATGTTTTTGTAGGCGGCCTTGACGTTCTGGACGTCATTCGGGAGATAATACCTGGTGAAGACTATCGCCCGATCCACCTTATTTTTGACCTTCACTGGGACGGCGTAGGTGGACATCTGCTGGCCTTCGCGTGGACCGTTCGGGAGAATCTTACGACTCTGCTGCGGCATCTTATTCTCTACAGCCTTCTGGACAGTTGGAGGGCTCCAATAGTCCAGATTGCCCTGAAGCTTCGAACCGTCTTTGGCCCGAACTATTCCCCACTGCACGTCCGTGTTCAACGCGAAGTTTCTTATTTGATCCGCATTGGGAATGTTTCCGCCGTTCCTTTGGAGCAGGGTCTCGAACTGCTGCCCTACTTGTTGGAAACCGACGGCGCTGGCCCGGTTTATGGTCTGGTAGAGGATGGGTTGGACGATCACGTAGGCGGCGATGCCCGCGAAGGCGGTGACCAGCATGAAGAGCGCCGTGAGCCACACGCGGATGCCGATGCGGGGACGGTAACCTCTCTTGAAGCGCGGCAGGAGGCGTCTCCTACCGCGAGGCTTCCCCGGAGGGCGCTTTTTACCGGAAAACATACCCGACACCCCGCGCGGTGTGGATGAACTCGGGGTTGCGGGGGTCGCGTTCGATCTTCTCGCGGAGGTGGCGGATGTGTACGTCTACCGTCCGCTCGTCCCGGAACTCATCCCCCCATACGCGGGTAAGGAGGGCGCTGCGCGAGAACACCCTGCCGGGGTTCGAGGCGAGCGTAACGAGAAGCTCGAACTCGGTGTAGGTCAGGTCTATCTCCCGCCCTTCGATGGCGACCCGCCGGCTCGGGAGATGAATGCGGAGGCTGTCGTAGTTGAGTTCGTCCTGTTTCTGGCCCGCCGGCACCGCGACCCGACGCATGATAGCCCGAACTCTCGCCACGAGTTCCCTCACGGCAAACGGCTTGGTCACATAGTCGTCGGCCCCGAGCTCCAGCCCAACGACCCGGTCTATCTCGTCGTCTTTAGCCGTGAGCATTATGATCGGCACGTCGCTGTAAGACCTTATGCGCCGGGTGACCTCCGTACCGTCCAGCTTCGGGAGCATGATGTCCAGGACGATCAAATGCGGATCGTAGGAACCGACCGCCTCCAACGCCGCCTCCCCATC
>JBBPZK010000271.1:0-4518 GCA_038199155.1 Rubrobacterales bacterium
CTAAGCGTGATTAATCTAGGGAAGTCCGCCACGCTGCCAGCATTAGAGGATTGGTGGGGTTGGGGGGATTGAGGCAACCAGCAATCAATCGTCCGTAAGCTGACGTTGTTCTGCTATCAGCTTCTTGTAAGGGAGTGTTCCGGCCAATAGCAGCTTGAGCATCGCATCCCGGAACATGTAGGGATTCTCCCGATTGTTGAACCGGAACTCTAACTCATCAAGGTAAGCGTCCAGGTGCTTTGCCGATACTTGATGGTAGGAGCCGATGATGGAACGCTTGAGCAAGGACCACTCGTCCGTATAGATGGCTTCGGTATCCTCGGCTACGTTCTCACGAATGAACCCGTGTAAGGTCTCCCGATCCGTACCGCTCACTACTTGAAGGCAAATATTGCCGCTACGCTGGATAGCACCAACTACGGTAACCTTGTTGCCCTTGTACCCGCGCCCCTTGCCGTGCATCTCGCCGCCAACAAAAGTTTCGTCAACTTCAACGATGCCCTTGAGAAGTTGCGCATCAACCTCGTTAAGAGCGGCGCGGATGCGATGGCACAGATACCAAGCGGTTTTGTAGCTCACTCCGAGGGTGCGCTTGAGTTGGTTGGCGGAGATACCCTTTTTGAACTCTACGATAAGGTAGACTGCAAGAAACCACTTCCACAAGGGAAGGTGAGAGTCGTGAAAGATAGTCCCGGCGGTAACGGAGAACTGGTAGCGGCATGAACGACACTGGTATTGGTGGCGATCTTCCACACTGGCAACATTTCTCGACTCGCAGCGCGGGCATTCCACGCCGTCCGGCCAGCGCAACTCTTCAAGGCGTGCGCGGCAACTGTCCTCACTCCGGTAACGCTCTATCAGCTCGACAAGGTTTATCTCTTGTTCCTTCAACATTGAAAGTCTCCTAATGCCCAAACGTGACAAGCGCGCCCACGAAATGACGACCGACGAATTGATGAAGGATTTGTTCCCCAAAAAGGTGCGAGACAAGGCCAAAGATGTTGCTCAAAAGTCCCGGAAATCTAAGAAAAAATCGCCTCATAAGTAGAGTCTACATGAGGCGGCATGCTGTGTCAAGTATATAATCCCGGATAATTCTCCTCTCGACTCTTCTGACAATAACTCAAGGTTTAACACTAAACCTATGTGGCGAAAAGAGATCCTCCTTCTCACAGTGCCCGATCCAGCCTTCCCAGAAGCCGCATGAGCTGCGACTGCTCTTCTGGAGAGAGGACGGAGAACTGCCTCGCCACCAGCGCCTGGTGGGACGGGACGACCTCCTCGAACAGCCGCCGGCCCTCGTCCGTGAGGAAGAGACGGTTAGACCGGCCTTCCGGACGCCGAACCAGGAGCCCGCGCTTCTGGAGTCGGTCCAACATCTGGCAAACGTTGCCCTTCGTGACCAGCAACGCCTCCGCCAATTCCTGCTGCGTCAGTCCCTCCGCTCCTCCCACGCGAGCCAACACGTCGAACTGGGCGAGGTTGAGGTTCCACCTCTTCAAGTCCTCCGTCAGGGTGCGGCTCACCTTCTGCCCGACCCGCAACAGCCGCAACCACGCAACCACCGGAGCCTCTCGGAGACCTCCGTCACCAACTACTTCTACTCCGTCTCGCTCGCCTAACATAGCTTTAGTTTAGAGCTAAACCATGGTTGTGTCAACGGCTCCGTCGACGATGTTCGGTTAGTTCAGGGGCCGAGGAGGCGGGTGAGGCGGAGGTATACTCCTTCGTCTTCATCGGTAACGTAGAAAAAGCGGTCGTTGCCGGTTATGGCTATTCCTTCGACGCGCGGGAGGTCCGGGAACTCGCGGACGAGGCTTGCTTCCAGAGGACCGGAGTGTTCGCCGGACGGTAGTTTGCAGAGGAAGTGGGTGGCGAAGGTGTCGCGGCCGCCAGGATAGTCCTGGAGCAGGACGCTGCCGTTGTCGCGGCTGTCTATGTTTCCGGTGACGATGTGTAGCTCTTCGTCGTCCGGGCCGCCGGTAATGGCGAGGTCTCGAACGCCGGCGACGCTTCCTTTCTTGCCTACGGCGTCGATCACCCGGAAACCGAGGACTTCCGGCAGTTGCTCATCGGTTTCGAAGAGGCGTTCGATGCCGCCGAGTTCCACGAGGAGCGGATATCCGTCGGCGGAGACCGGGAAGCGGAGGCCGAGGAGGAGCGTGCCGTCGGCGCGGAAGGCGGCGCCTTCGATGTTGAGCGGGTAATCATCCTCGTGGACGAGACCTTTCCACTTCTTGTCCTTCTCCTCGCCGCGCTCTATCGTCTGATCTACAAAGGCTTCGTGGGAGCGTTCGCCGAGCGGCATCAGGGGTGGCCCGTCAGAATTCAGGGCGTCGTTGATGAGGCGGTGGAGGGCGAAGCTCCGCCGGGAGATGTCCATCTCGACGGCCGGGTCCTCGAAGGCGTGCCGCACCTCCGCCTCCCGGAAGCGGGCGACGAAGCCCCTCTTCGGCTGCAGCGGGCCATCCTTGCTCCCGAAGTGGGAACCGAAAGCGTAAACCATGCCATCGTGGCGGGTTATTGACTCGGCATCCTCCGTCTTGCCGTCGTCACCGACGGGTTCGGCGTGAAAGCGGTCGATCTCCCACCCCTCGTCTATCTCCGAGTCGTGCAGGTGCCCGATGGCGGCGACGCAGTCCTCGATCCGGCCCTCGTCCAACACCGCCCAGAACCCGAAGTCCCAGCCGTGTGACCCCAGCAACTCCTCGTTCTCGATGGACAGTAGTCCCGAAGCCTCGTTAGGCTCTAGATTGAACTCTAACCGCCGGAGTTCCTCGCTCTTGCCATCCGTCACGATGTGCCTCCAATGGGTCCCGTGGGCGCTGGTCAAGACATCAGGATAACATCGCCCGGCCGGATCCCCTCACTTCTATATACTTCTCACAAGCCTCGGAGGCATTGGGAAAGGAGAACCTGATGAGACCGGAAGAGTTGAGCCGACAGTTGCGCCGGGGGTCGGGCAGGTATCTGAGGAGAAGGCGTGGGGTCGTGGGACTGTCGCTCGTCGCGGCGGGTTCTCTAGGACTCGTTACTCTGTACCAGATCGGCCTGATCTCCCACGTCCCCGAGCCGCCCCTGCCTTTCCTCGACGCCGACACGATAGACGCGGCCCCCGAAGCATACGCGATGCTCTCTATGCCAGACGGCGTCCTCGGCATCGGGAGCTACGCTGTTACGATGGCCCTGGCGGCCGCCGGCGGCAAAGACCGGACCACGGAGCATCCCTGGCTCCCCATGGCCCTGGCCGCGAAAGTCGCGTTCGACGCCTTCGTAGCCTACGAAACGACGGTGGAGCAATGGGAA
The DNA here is from genome assembly GCA_038199155.1 of Rubrobacterales bacterium. Lineage (GTDB taxonomy): Bacteria > Actinomycetota > Rubrobacteria > Rubrobacterales > Rubrobacteraceae > JBBPZK01. The sequence goes on from JBBPZK010000271.1 coordinate 3,307, forward strand.
GAGCACCGGGCCTTCTGCCTGTGGTGCCTCCTCTCGGCTAGCGCGAGCGTCGCAACCGTCCCGCTCGTTCTACCCGAGACGAGCGCCGCGCTGCGGGAAGTCTTCCGCAGGATATCGCGCTAGTGGGCACCTCAAGCTACGGCACTCCGGTGGTTTATGAGCGAGAGGGACGGAGGATTTAGGGTGACGATACCAGACTATCAGACGGTCATGCTTCCGCTACTCGACTTTATCTCCGATGGCGAGGAGCATCACCTTCGCGAAGCGGTCGAAGCCCTGGCCGATCACTTCAGCTTGAGTGAAGAGGAGCGTTTGGATCTCCTACCGAGCGGCAGGTATCCGACCTTCGACAACCGGGTTGGTTGGGCAGGAACGTATATGAAAGAGGCCAAGCTTATCGAGAGACCGCGTCGCGGGTACATGAAGATCACGAACCGCGGGCTGTCGGTGCTACAGGATCACCCGGAGTCCATAGACGCAAAATTCCTGGAACGCTACCCGGAGTTCGTCGCGTTCCGTAGCAAGAGCGGAAGATCAGTCAAAACGAAACAGCAAGCGGTCGAGGCAGAGATAGAGAAGCAGACTCCCGTGGAGACGATAGAGGCAGCCTACCAGACCGTTCGTAATAGTCTGTCGGCAGAGTTACTACAGCAGACCAAGAGCTGCTCGCCTGGATTCTTCGAGCGCCTGGTCGTAGAGGTATTGGTAAAGATGGGCTACGGCGGTACGAGGAAAGACGCGGGCGAAGTCCTCGGCAAGAGCGGCGACGAGGGAATAGATGGGGTAATCAACGAGGATCGTTTGGGGCTGGACGTAATCTACATCCAGGCGAAGCGTTGGGAAAGCACCGTGAGTAGACCAGAGATTCAAAAGTTCGTCGGAGCTTTACAGGGAAAGAAAGCGAGGAAAGGTATCTTCATAACCACCTCGGACTTCTCCAAGCAGGCGCGAGACTACGCCTCCTCGATAGAGAGCAGCGTCGTGCTGATTGACGGCGAGGCGCTCTCGAGTCTGATGATCGATTACAGCGTCGGTACCACGGTCGAGTCATGGTACGAGATCAAGCGCGTGGATTCGGACTATTTCGACGAGGCTTGAACCTCTCGACAAACAATATGCTCTACAGGCAGGCTGGTAGCGTGACTCCTACTGTCCCCCATCCGCGGCTGTCTCCACGTCCTTGACGAGAACGCGTCCTCCGGAGCCAGTACC